>DAISKX010000163.1:0-7426 GCA_036820725.1 Nitrospiraceae bacterium | reverse complement strand
CAGCAAGTCCCGCACAGAAATCACCCCGACTATTTCCCCGCCTTGGGTGACGCCGAGGTGTCTGACGTGTAGATCTCCCATCATATCGTGTGCGTCACTCACCGTGCGCATGCCTTCGATCGTGCAGACCGGACTCGTCATGATGTCGTCCACCGTCAGTTTGTCCAAATCCTTGGTGGTCGCCATCGCACGCCGCACGAGATCCGTGTCCGTCACGATGCCCACGATAGCCTTTCCCTTCTTCACGAAGAGAGACCCGATGCTGGCATCCCGCATATGCTTGGCAGCACTCCGCACTGACATCCCGGGTCCGACTGTCTTCGGCTCCTTCGTCATCACTTGTGCGATCGTTCCCATACACGCCTCCTTCCAATCCGATATTCTCTTACAGGTCATGAACCGCCGTTCGACGATTGCAAGACTATCTTACCAAAAAATTGTCGACTCAACAGATGTTCCTGCGCATCCCGCGCTTGCGCCAGGGGAAAGACGCGGTCGATGACCGCTCGCATCCTTCCCTGCTCCACGAAACGCGCTGCTTGCACTAGCTCGGCGCGCGTGCCCATATATGATCCTCGTATGGTCAATTGCCGCGAGAAAAGATGTCGCAAGTTGAGCATGACCTCTCCACCTGTGGTCGCTCCGCATGTAATCAATCGGCCTGCCTTGGCTAACGAACGTATGCACTGGTCCCATACAGCGGGCCCCACATGCTCGATGACGACGTCGACACCCCGGCCGTGGGTCAGTTCCTTCACTCGCGCAGCCACAGGCTCCTGCGAATGGTGAATGACCTCGTCCGCACCAAGTTGCTTGGCCTTCGGGATTTTTTCGGCGGCACCGACCGTTGTAATGACGCGGGCGCCGATGATTTTCGCCAACTGGATCGCCATGCAGCCGACGCCGCTTCCGGCCGCGATGATCAACACATCCTCCCCGGGCTTTACATCGGCCAGCGCACATAACATATGCACGGCGGTGACCGACACGAGGGGAAAGGCCGCACCTTCCGCGAACGTGAGAGTATCGGGGAGCGATAAGACGTTCCGAGCTGGTACCACGACCAGCTCGGCATAGCCGCCGTGAATCTTAGAACCTACCAGCCCATAAGTCGGGCACAGATTGTCGCGACCTGCCAGACACTGCTCGCAAGTCCAGCAGCTGATCCCGGGCGAAACAAAGACACGCTGCCCGCGCGCAATACCGGAGACGCGTTCGCCAAGCGCTTCGACAATGCCGGAGACATCCGCGCCAGAAATGTGAGGAAGCGGAATCTTGTAGGCGGGAAGGCCCTGTCGGATCCAAATGTCCAGATGATTGAGCGCGCACGCTTTGACACGGACGAGCACATCGTCCGGACCAGGCACAGGATCCGGCATCTCCTCATAACGCAGCTGTTCCAGTCCTCCATGCTCGTGAAAGACGACAGCCTTCATACAACCTCAATGTTGAGTGATGAGTTCTGAATTCTGAGTTTTGAGTTGCTCAGGGGAACTCATAACTCCGCACTCACGACTCAGAACTGACTTAAAAGGTGAGCGTCCCTTCGACCACCATGACGGCCTGCCCCCCCACTTTCACTTCCTGGATAGCATCGTCCTCCGATTCAACCTGAATGAGGATGCGCGAGGGCCGTTCGATCTCATAGCCCTGTTCGGCGATGATCTCCGTCATGGGTCCGACCTCGACGACGCCGTTCTGAACGAGATAGGCCCCCAGGGCACCGCTGGCACTACCCGTGGCAGGATCCTCAATGATACCGATTAGGGGAGCAAACATCCTGGTGTGAACCGTGGCTTGTTGTTCAACGGTCATGGTGCTGTAGACCATCATCCCATTCGCACCATACTGCTGGCAGAGCGTCGCAACAGCCGAGACGTCCGGAATGACCGAACGCACCGCTGTCAACGTCCGCATGGGCACGATCATAACCGGCAGTCCGGTAGACACAACCTGAACCGGCCGCTTGGTATCGGTAATCTGCTGCTTGGAGACGCCGAGCGCCTTGGCGATGGAGAACAAATCATCCCGATTGTCGACGACGTCGAGGAACTGGGGCTTGGGCTGCGTCATCACGACGCGCTGAATTGTCCCCTTCCTGGCGTGAAGCTCGACCGGAAACAGGCCGAGATTGCATTCCTGCAGAACCCGGGTCACGGGCTCCCGCAAGTCCAGACGAGTGATCGTCGCCAGCACAAAAAATGTCCCGATCACAGGATGGCCGGCGAAGGGAATCTCCTGGGTCGGGGTAAAGATGCGGATTTTGACGACCGCTGCCGGATCGGACGGAGGAAAGACAAACACAGTCTCGGACAGGTTCATCTCTCTGGCCACCTGTTGCAATTCAAGATCGGTGAGTCCTTCGGCATCGGGAATCACCGCGACCGGGTTTCCCCCGAACGCGACATCCGTAAAGACATCGGCCTGATAAAACTTCAGCGTACGCCGCTCCGAACTCATGGCCGAGCCACTCTAGGGGAAGCCTGAATTCATGTCAAACGGCATCCTCTCCGTGAATCGAACTCTCTCATCTCCTCGGGTGCCTTGACTTGGCTATGGGCAGACGATACGGTACCGCTCTGTGAGAGTCGTCTGAACAGCATGAATCCCGGCCGCATGCCCACCGAAATCGAGATCACGGTCAAACCCATTTTCTCTACGCCTCTCCTGATATTTACCGTCGCGCAGCACGCTCGCCTCAACGCCGACTTGTCGCGGGTGATTTTGCAACGAGAAGCCTCGGAACCGACCTATTCGGATTATGAGGTCGTGGGGTGGTCATCCCCGCATGATCTGTCCATGTTGGAATGGGCCGGAGGCCCCCTGAAGGAACTCTTTGGTCCCGTCATTGAAGTCGCAAAGCAAACGACGGAGTTCTCGGAACGCTCGGGTCAACCCGAGCGCCGGCCCGATTGGCAAGTGGTCGAGGTGTGGGCAAACGTCCAGCGCAAAGGGGGCAGCAACGCCGCCCACCCCCATCCCGGCAGTTTCTGGTCTGGAGTCTATTACGTAGACGCCGGTGACATGTCACAAGGGCAACGGGGGGGAGAACTGCAGCTCTTCGATCCGCGAGGTTGCCTGCCGCGGATGCTTGCGCCTTACCTCAGGTACAGCATGCCCGAGTTGCACGACGCCGGCAAAAATATTTCTTTTACTCCATCGGCAGGTCAGTGTGTATTGTTTCCCGGGTGGCTCTTTCACGCGGTGAATTTCTATACCGGGGACGCTCCACGCATCAGCGTGGCCTTCAACCTGGATCCCGTGCTTCCCCGATAGGCCCCCAGCCAGCGACATAGAAACGGGCACTGCATTGTTTCAGCTGAGAACGAGGGGGCAGTTACGC
This sequence comes from Nitrospiraceae bacterium, assembly GCA_036820725.1. Lineage (GTDB taxonomy): Bacteria > Nitrospirota > Nitrospiria > Nitrospirales > Nitrospiraceae > DASSBQ01. The sequence goes on along the minus strand of DAISKX010000163.1, from coordinate 4,083 downwards.
CGGCAGAGGGAGGGTTTCGTAGGATTGGGTCAGCGGGTTGCGCACGTAATCTTCCACATAGGTCTTTAGTAATCCGTTCCGCCAGAGCAGCTTGTTGGCCAGCTTGGTATCTATTTTGTGAAGGACCCGCGCTTTCACGCCGGTCTTCTTCATGAACTGCTCCAGGGTCACGCCGGCGATGTCGGTATAGAGACCGCGCCCTCCCTGCATCAGACATTTCGGAATGTACACATACTTTTCATTGGTCAGACATCGTGCGATGTCATCGAACGTCAACAGCACGGTGCAATCGGAATCTCCACCCAGCGTGGCGTTGGGAATCATGCGGTAGCGTGCACGATTTCTGCGATACATCGTGAGGATTTTGCACACACTCTTGGCCATGACCACCGTATCACGCTTCTCCAGTTCAAGGGCGTCAAAGGCGCTGACGATGCGTCGTCGATTGAGAAAGGCCGTGATCGGTGCTTCCGTATGAATCGTCTGAATATTGGGCAGTCCGGCGTCATAGATTCGTTGGGCCTCCGCGGCAAGATACGCCCGCCCCCCGCGCATGAGCCGAGCGGTGTCCTCCTTGATGCCTCCAACCGGCGTCAGACAGCCCATCCACAGGACACAGCGTTGATTGATGCTCGAAATGGTCACAGCATCAGCCGACATCGTATCGGTATCGAAGGCATAGAAGTTGGCGGACGACACTGCAGGCCCATCGAGCACTTTGTGCAAATGTTTGACCGATGGTGCATGGGGCATGAGCCGCTCCCGATACTTGCTCATCGTAATGACGGACAGTTCGAAGTTGATCCGGCCGGGATATTGTGCGACGAGTTGGTGGATCTTGGGCACATGGACGTAGCCGACCGTGAAAAAGGTCACATTCTTATCCGTATACTTCAGAAAATCTTCCAGCCACTCCATCGCCTTCGGATGCAGGAACAGGTCGGTCCATTCCATGTACTCGTTGCCCCCGATGCACCAGAACTGCATCGGATCGCTGGGCTTCTTGTTGATGTAATCGAGAATATAGGCCCAGTCTTCATCGGTTGTTTTGGGCGGATCGAGCGTCTCACGGTAGGAATGATCGATCTCGTAACAAAACTCACACTTCACCGGGCAGCTCTTGCCCAGGCTCAATGGGATTTTTCCCCCATCCATCTCCAGGCGGAGCGCTTCGCGATAATCTTTCGTCTTGAAGATTGGAACCGGCTGGAGAACAGGCAGCGGGATACTCATGAGACCCAGGATGGGACGCTGGACGACCACCACCTTGACCGGCGATGTATTTGACAGGGTCTCGCCCCGTTTGCGAGACTCTTTCCGTGGTCACCGATGACGTTCAACAGGCGCTGGCCGTACTCGGGCTGACTCCGTCTCTGGACCGAGAGACGCTGGAACAGAAACGCCGCGAATTGCTGCATATGTGGAACCCCCGCCGTTATGCCAATCTCACCAACAATCCCAAGAAATATATGCAGATGTTCAAACAGGCCGAAGACATGACCAAGAAAATCGAATCCGCCTACGGAACGATCACCGCATGGCTATCGGCTCACGATACCCATCGCTCGTGAAGCGTATCTTCTCGTTCGCCTTGTGCGCCACGTCGTCAAACGTCACTCGTCAATCGCGAACAGCGTTCGGCTTTCTCACGAATGACGAATGACAGTTGACGGTTTCCCACGCTTCATGAGACTCCGTGACTGACTACCCTGGTCATAGTCGGTTCGCCGTCTTTTCCGTTCTCGCTTTCCCCCATCGCAACCGGCCAGGTTACTAATCCCGATACGCTGTCCGCCGAACCGGACAGGCCGGCCTGCTGTTGCGCATAGATCTGCGGCAGCCTATTCGTCCCGAACTTGGAGATGTACAAGAACACGTGCTCCCGGGCGTTCACACGAACCGCCCAGGGATGAAAATCGTTGCGATAAAACTCCTCGCAGAGTTGCATCGCATCGAGGCATGTCATTCCTCCCGGCTCGTTCAGCGTGTAATAGTAGTCCAGCGGCAGATCATACTCGTCTTGTTTGTGAATCGTGATCCCGAATTTATCGGGATTGCGCACCATCGGCGTATGGCGATAGGCGACGAAATAGAATAGCTCGACCGAATGGATGGCCGGCTGGTTGTCCAGGATGAACTGCCGCGTATCCAACGCTTCTTCGCGCATCTCCCCCGGAAATCCATAGAATGCCATGACGTGATTCCAAATGCCTGCGTTGGCGGCGAGGCGAAGACTATTCTGAATCACGCTCTTTTTGGCGTGCTTATCCATGAGGTCGAGTACCCGTTCGTTCGCCGATTCCATTCCGTAGTACAGGGTGCAGCATCCGGCTTGCGCCGCAAGATTGTAGATCTCCTGGTCCTGGAGCGTTTCTTCGAACCGGATCAGCGTCGTCCATTTAATCCCGACGTTCTGATCCACCAATTGCTGCGAGACCTTCTTGAACAGCGCCGGCGGATAGGATTCGTCGGCAAACAGAAAGTGGCGGCACTGATACTTGTCGCGCAGTGCTTTCACCTGCTCCACGACCAACTGCGCCGTCATGCCGCGGTACTGATCGAAGTAGCCCTGACCGTGATCGCAAAAGGTGCAGCGTCCCCAGTAGCAACCGCGCGTCGCCAGATAGGGAATGATCCGCTCCGGCACGAAATAGTGATCGAGGGGAAAGCCGTCGAAGTCCGGCAGCGGGAGCGCCGTCGTCTTCTCGGTGTAAATCTCCTTGTTCTGCTGCACGCCCGCGGCGGTGCGATACATGAGATTGGGCACTGAGGCCAGATCGCGCTGCCCGTTCAAGGCCTCGATGAGCCAGAGCAATGCATGCTCCCCTTCATAGAGAATCGCCGAGTCGAAGACCTCCGTGAAGAATCGCTCATGGTGGGGCAGTTCTTCCTGCAGCCGCGTAATGACGTTCCCGCCCACCACCACATGCACGGTCGGGAACGTGTCCTTGATCATCTTGCAGAACGTCAGGCCGGCCATCAACTGCATCTGCGTGCCGATGGAGATGCCGACGACGTCAGGTTTCTCTTTGCTCACCGACGGCAGCACGAGTTGATTGCAGATATCGCGGTAGACGTTCACCTGCTCGTCGTCGAGACAAGCAAAGACTTCCTTGGAGACGCCCGGTCGATAGCCAAGGTTGCTTTCCATCGGATAGAACACGAGCGAAGCGGGATAGTAGGCAGCCGAAATGTACTGCATCGCTTCGCGAAACGTGTTGAGTGCGCGCTCCAGCGTCTCGGCTTCGTAGAACCGTTCGCCACGCACGATCCGCTTGGCGTCCTCGGCCCGCTCCGCCAGGTCGAAGACATCGACCGCGGCGGTCTGTTCGAGCACGGTCATCTGAGCGGCTTCCTGATCGGTTAGGTCGCCCTGCTTGTCCTTCCCCTGCAGCGCCTTGAGCCGCATACCCTGCCTCGCCTTGATCCAGATCAGGAACGAGTCGGTAAAGAAATGATCGTACATTTCGATGTTGATGTCGCGCTGGATCACATGATGTCCGGCCTGCCGGAGGACGGCCGTCAAGGAAGGCAGCGCGAGATAGGGCGCCGTCGGCACCCACTCGGGTGGAAACAGCAACATGACCTTCGATGTCTTGCGTGTTCCGTTCGCGAGAGGAGCCAACCCGTCGATTTGAACCAAACCTGATGGTGAAGACATCAACAGACCTTCTCGGCTAATGAAGGAGGACTTCCCGCGATGCGCTCGGCGTTGAATTGGAGATCCGGAAGTTTCTGCAGCCCAAACCGCGCGATGTAGAGAAAAATGTATTCGCGGATGAAGAGTCGCAGATCCCAGCCCGCATAGTGCTTCCGTTCAAACTCTTCGAAGACCCGCTCCGCCTCTTCGATGCTCATCCCCTGCTTTACCGTGTAGTAGTAATCGAGCGCCAGATCCCACTCGGGGTTCTTGTAGGCCGTCACGCCCCACTTCTCCGGATGCTTCGCCACCGGCGTGTGCTTGCTGAGATCAAACGTGCCGAATCCGAGCGAATGGACGTGTTCCTTGTTCTGCTCCAGGAACTGCACGGAGGACCAGGCCTCATCCCACCGTCGTCGGGGGCGGAGGCGCGGTTCGTGGTG
>DAISKX010000162.1:0-7432 GCA_036820725.1 Nitrospiraceae bacterium | reverse complement strand
CAGGAGACGGGTCAAGCGCAGCTTGAACTTTAAAGAGACCCCGCCTGTAAGGGCGGGGTTCTTCATTAGCAGTGACTCGTTACCGATGACCATGTCGTGATGGAGGATGTCAGCGGCCAAATGACCGGAAGATTAGCCGATTAGCCTATGCGAAAGTCCTAGCAAGTTCATGGAGTCCGGACCAATGCCAGCCAACGAGCCTTAAACCTGAGAAAGACCCACCCGGTTTACTCTGCATCCTTTTGTTCTCGAAAGCGTCGCGCATGCCGGGCTGGCCGTGGAGGTGTCTCAGTTTAACGAACCTGTTTCGCAGCGGTATGTCGGTAAAATTCTGCAAAGATAGCGTTCTCCAGAGATAAGTGCACCGTCCCTGTGCATTGCCCTTTCAGCAACGCCCACTCTACAGCCCGCTTCGCCAGGATATCCGGACCGAGTCCGTGGCTTTGGAATACTTCAATCGCGTGCGCCGTCAGCACCACAGTAAGCGTCGTGACTGAATTATCATAACTGAATAGATATTCATGCCCACCACGAAATAGCAATCGAATACCTTCGCGGGACACCATTCCTTGATGGTCGCAATGGGTGCAACAGACTTGCTGTAGACTGATGAATGGCGCGTTGGCCATAGGGTTGGTCTGCATCTTCCCGTCACATTCGAACTCCGGGCACTTCGGGCCTTCAACGGTGCTGACGGTCTCTAGGGTTTCGTGCGAGCGAACAATCGACTTGGAATGTTGCATGACTCCTATTCCTTTCTGAATCAACATCGTTTTGCGTATGCGCCTGCTGTATTGCTCTGCTGGGACTATGACGCCAGGGACAATTCAACCTCTTCGAATGAATCGAGACATTCAAATCCTGGCCCTCGAACAGGTAAGTTCGCTTGTAACCTCACAGCTACCGCTCGACATCGCAATGGTGGCGCCCTTTCCTTCCATTTAGGATGGCCAATTGCATTGGCCGGATATTGATTCGTAAACACACGGAGCATTGGTTTGTCATGACATTTCCTTGTGATGTTCGATGATTGAAGCCTATCAGTCGCAGGTGCACTTGCCATGACTCCGTTGGAGTACCTCCGAGGCAGGGGACTGTTCATGGCACTTCAGAAGAAGTGCTCTAGGAAAGGAAGAATAGCCCATTCTTACCGGGTGACGATGCACCTACGGCATTGGGAAATCGAGAAATAGTCGGTCGTTACCGAAACGCTTTAAGCCTCCTAGGGTCCCCACCCTTGGAAGTAACGCCTTTAGGTCTGTCGCGACAGGCCGCACAGGATATCCTTCTCCTACCACTACATATACAAAGGAGGCATTCATGACATGTCCGCGATGCCAAGGTTGCATGGTGTCGGATCTGTTTCTTGACCTGGCAGAGACACAGGGAATGTGGATGCAAGCTGCCCGGTGCATGAACTGTGGCTATGTGATGGATCCCGTCATGGAGGCGAACCGTCAGCGACCTAACACCACGCCGATTATCGTGAAAACCATTTCAGAGGCAGCCTAAGTTATAGAAGCCAAAGCCTTGGACGAACACGCGATATCTCTACGCGAGAACCCGAGAGTCCTCATTGTGGAGGACGGTCCGACTTATTGGCCCGTTGCGTGCCTCATCTGGAACAAGCCGACCTCCGGGTACTGCCCGCAATAGGGAATGTGGAGGTGCAGGATCTGTGAGCGATGTGGAGCGACGCGCCTAAGGTAGCTCACGAGGACAGACGAAACATGTTCCTAGCAGCGAACAAGCAGGATACGGCACGCCTCCGTGTTTCGAATGCTCTGATCCTCGTAGAGAACCTCTTAAAATAAGACGGTTGGCACGCCTTAGCGCTGGCATCGATTCAAGCCTCCGACAGCTTATTCAGTGATCCTCCTGTGATACGAGTCTCTCACCTAAGAACCTCTCGGCAAGTCTGGATCCTGTGGTGGAAGATGAGCGGAGCACGCAGGAACTCTCATGGAAGCAAAGGGGAAACATCCTAGACCAATGCGAGAAAAGGCGACTGCAGACCGAGCCAGGTGCAGCAATTTACAAACTCCTCGGCGCTTTTTTCCTACGTTGTTATACTCCGGATAGTCGTCTTTGTACCGAAAGGCCTTCCTATGTTCATGCTGTCCGACGTGGTGCTCCCAGACTTCCTCGCCTATCTTGTCGGTGTATTGGCCCTGCTGATTATTTGGCAATACCATCAGATTCAGGTCATGAAAGGGCGCATTCTAGCGATCGACGTGTTCGATCGCACGGGAATTCGTTTGTATATCCATCTGGTGGCAAACGACAAGCAGACGTGCGAGGCCTGTCGGGGATCCAATGGACGTTCATTCTTGCCGAGCGAAGTGGTGAAAAAGAATTTTAGTGGGCGTGAAGGCCCCTGCGCGGCATCGCCTGAATGTACAAGCGTGTTGATTGGATTGTACGGGTCCTGGCCGGAAGCCCGACAGGTATTGGAGCAGTTGAGTGTGAGCCGAAAGCAAACGTCGGTGCAGTTATCAGATCAGGAAATTGCGGCTCTGATTAACGGCCCCTGGGAGCGCAGTATCAGCGCGGCGACCGATCGTATTTCCGTTCACATGCTCGAAGCCTTTTACTATGAACAGGTCAACCCGGATACCTCCATTACCAACTATCGCTATATCATCGATCAGGCGAAGGAGGTCCGCCATCTCCCGTATGTGCTGCCGTCTTATTTTCGGTTAAGCGAGTTGTTGGCTCGGCAGGGACGAGTGCCGGAAGCGATCCAAGTCATCGACCAGTTTGAGTCACGCTTCAAGAGCAAGAAGCAGGTCCCCCACCATCCGACTGAAACCCACATGGGGATGATGTCGATCAAGAAATCCCGCCTCAAGAATACGATGCGACAAGCCAGCTAGAACCTTTCCGCTGTCGTGTTTCTCAGGTTGCATGGATTCGTGTCACCATTGAGGACCAGGCCACCGGTCCCTAGAAAGACTTGAAGTACTTCCGCAGTTGTGTTTCCTGGTCCGGCTGCATCTGTAGAAAGTCCAGCCCAAATTTTGTTCCGACACAGTAGCGCACGACGGCCAGGGGAATAACCAGCTTTCCGTGAGGTTTCGGCATCCGAAGCGTGAGTTCCACGAAGGACCCCACTCGCACGGCACTTTCGCCGAAAATTGCACACCCTCCGAGCGAGAGATTTGTTACCGCTCCCTTTCCCGCAATCTCATCACCGGAATAATCCACCGGCACGTTGACTTCAAAACGAGGATGCTTGCGAAAATCCATTGCCACTCTCCTTTGAGCGGACATTGATCATCACGGAAGTCGTTTACCATTTCCCCAGCCACTGGCGGGATCCCGCATGATAGGACAAGGCTGCCAAACCCACAATCGCCAATGCCTCCGCGAGATGCTGGACCAAGACAGCCGGCTCGATCGTTCTCACCACAAATAGGATGGCGCTTGCAAAAAGCGTGACGACGAACGTGGTTCGTTTCGGATCCAAAGCGACCGGTCGGCCGTGTACCGAACGGGTGATCCATACGCATGTCCATGCGATCGCACCGACGACCAAAGCGCCGATCAAATCGGTCAGGCCGACCATCAGACTCCCGATGGCTAGTTCCACAACCGGACGGCGCGGCAACTCAATCCGAATGCGGTACAGCTCGCCGACCGCCAGTGCAATCCAAATCATTGCGATGCCGAAGAAGAAACTCCCTTTGTGCATGTGACGCCTGAATAGCGGTCGTCGTGGTTTGGATGACTCGGTTCTACTGAATGGGAATTGCTGGAAGTGCGGGGTGAAATCATATCCGCATTCACAAAATTGCACAGTGTCCGGATTTGTTAGGAGGCACCGTGGACACTCAAGCGGCATATCTGAACTCAGGCACCGAAACGAACCATGCTAGAATGTCTCGCTTCACGACATGTGCGTTCAGGTTCCGGAATAGGAGGCTGTTACGGCTATGAGCACGCAAGGGTTCGTGTTTATCGTGCTGGGTTCCCTGTTTGCGTTTCTTTCGGTTGCCGCCGGCGCATTCGGCGCCCATGCCCTGAAATCCATTCTCGATCCTAGCATGTTAGTTGTGTACGAAACTGCCGCGAAGTATCAAATGTATCATGCCTTCGCATTGTTTGTAGTGGCGTGGCAGACGACACGCGTGCCAGGTTCTCGTGTCTCGGTGGCCGGATGGTTGTTTTGTCTCGGCATCATTCTATTCAGCGGCAGTCTTTACGTCGTTGCCGGATTCGGCCTGAAAGGGTTCGGCGCAGTCACGCCGTTGGGAGGCGTTGCCTTCCTGGCTGGCTGGGGCATCTTGGGATGGACAGCCTGGCGGCACAAGGCTGCTTCGTGAACATGCATGGGCTGCGGCTCTCCCTATCTTTTCGCGCAAGCGGCCGTTCGCTTGCCGGTGATCGACCCCCATCCGCCGGCGTTATTTACGAATGTCCCTTCCAGCCGCTGTCCCTCTTTAGAAAGGAGAAGACTGTCCTCCTGAACCCTTCCACCTGCTTCCCACCGTAAATAGACCACGTCTCCTAACACGACGATCTCGGCTGGGCCACCGTTGCCCTGCACGGTTCCGGCTGGAGGGAAAGTGACAAGCAGTTTCTGTTCTCCGTGATTCTGGTGATTGTGAATAGTCCATTGCCAAGAGCCGCACAACCTCATGCGCCCGCGGCGCCGTCGCACGGTATCTTTCCACTGGTGGAGACCGAACCAGTCTTTCGATACCGCCTCGCCGGCCGATAGAGCAAGTTGGCTCCCATGCCGGTGCAGCCTGTGCCTGAGTACAGATCGAAGACGCGTTGACAGATAGCGTTTCGCAAACGCCGCTTGTTCCTGGTCGCTCAGTTGCATGCCATCAGGAGAGTCGGCGAGTCGCTGTTTCAATCCTCCGAGCCCCTGTGTCTCCAACACCGCCTGCCATGGCTCCGGCGCGTCCGGCAATAATGGGTATGTGGTATCTAGGTGCGTTGCATATGCTCGGTAGCGTGTCTCATCGAGGGGAGTCGATTCTGTCGTGTCATGAGATTCTAAGGCTTGCGCTGTCTCGTTTATGGATTGAACCATCGGCACGTTGTCGAAAGCTGTGGCCAGCCAGGCTGATTGATCTGCGATCTGCCTATAGAGTTCATCTGAGGCTGCAGCGTCCCGGTTTCCGGAGAGCTGAAGGGTCGCCCGGGCCAAATTCCATGCGACCATATTGCGAACCATATGCCGGGCCGTCGCCGCCAAGTCGGAAACCAGCAATTCGTCTGCCAGGACTGCAGGGAGTTTTTTGGTTCCGAGCGTCGCCGCTGCATCACGTAAACCCAGAGCAGGTCCGATAGGCTCGATGAAATATACCAACGGATCAGTTCCCGGTACCGGTTTCGATAACGTGGTCGAGAGGGACGCCAGCACATTGTCCCAATCCGGCGGCAAGACGCCGAAAGCCGATGATGCCGTGCCATCGTGCGATGAAGTCGTGTCGGCTGATGCAGGATGCTCGAGAGAGGTCCACGTGAGCCCAAGAAATACCAACCCAATTACCCGGCACCGAAGAACGCCGAGGCAAGAAGCAATGATCACGCGTTGAGCCAAAGTAAAAGCATGAGAGATACCCATCTGGGTCGATCTAAGCGGGATCTATCGAATACACCGTCGGGTCAGGGGCGGTTCAGAGTCCCAGGAAACAATTCTTGAGGAATGACATGCTTTGGTCCCACGCTTCAGTTGCGGCAGCTTGGTCATAGCCTCCAGGTCTTGTTTCGTTCATAAACGCATGTGAGGCATTCGGATATGTGCGGATCTCCACTCGCTTACCCAGTGAGACCGCCGAGTTGAGAGCCTCAACGTCCTCAGACCCAGCCCACGTGTCTTTCCCTGCCTGATGATACAAAATCGTGCAGTAGAGATCTTTAAGCAGAGCCCGTGAGTTCCCTACCTTGCCATAGAACACGACGGCTGCCCGCAGTCGTTTTCTCAGACAGGCAAACCGGAGGGCGAGAGAACCTCCCATGCCGAAGCCGATGACTCCGTGGATGTTGCGTTTAATGTACTCCCTAGTATTCAAAAATTCGCAGCAGGAATTGATGTCTTGCATGAGATCAGGCTCGACACACTTCCCCATAAGAGCCTCCGCCACATCAGCGTTGGCGGTGACCATCCCGCCTAACCGGCCATACAAATTCGGAATGATAACCCCGTACCCTTCGCAGGCCAACCTTGCTCCCAAATCTTTGACTTGTGAATTCAAACCCCACCATTCATGCAACAACACAATGCCGGGATACGTGCCTTTTTCCTGCGGCCAGAATTGAATGCACTCGACCTGTACGTGCTTAGACATTCTCGTCCGGATATAGGGATCGACGGCTGCGTCGGAGTTGGTTGGAATAGCCACTCCACTCGGAAAGCGAGAGGCACCTGTTCCAATCTGTTCAAGAGAAAACTGCGTCATAAACGGCTTGTCCTTTTTGGGCTGCTCGGCAAGCCATAATGGCTGCCTGCGATAAGGATGTACTATAGGGAGCGCGGAAATCCGTTGTCAATCGAGTGGAGTGCACACCCCGCTCCTTATTGACCCGTCTGCCGGCCATCGGTACAGTGCCATCGTATGATGGACATTCGCAGTACAGTTCCATTACAGGTCGGCCTCATCGGTGTCGGCCGGCATGGAAGTCGCTATATCCGTCACATCCTCCGCGACCTTCCTGAACTCAAGCTGGCGGCGATCTGCCGACGAGATCCAACGCGGAAGATTGAAGGTGATGTGTCCGATGCGGTTGCACGGTATGCCGACTACCGGGAACTGGTCACTGTTCCCGGCATTGACGCGGTGATTGTGGTTCTTCCGCCATCGCTCAATCGCGACGTTTGCATTGCGGCGATACAGGCGAAGAAACCGGTGCTGATCGAAAAGCCGCTCGCGACGACGGCAGCAGACGCGGATGCTATCGTTCGTGCGGCCACCGATGCTAACATTCAGCTCATGACCGCCCAGACACTCCGCTTTGATTCCGCGATCGTGAGCTTGAAGCAATCGATTCCTGAAGTCGGAGCCCGCCGGTATGTGAGCTTGACCTTACGCATGGAACCCAACCCCGTCCTTCATCATCTGTCTGGGTTTGCAGGGAGGGGAGCGTTATTGGAGATCGGCATCCATTTGCTCGATCTCGTTCGGTTTCTCACGGAAGAAGAAATAGTCGAGGTTCGCTGCCAAATGGATTCTGTCCCGCCATCGGCACCAGAATCCCGTGTATTTGCCTGGCTTCGGATGGGCGATGACAGCTGCGCTGCGCTGGACATTTCTCGGGTTTCGTCCGGCCGCATCGGCCGGGTCGAATGGATTGGCGAGCGCGGACAATTGGAGGCAGACTGGCAGACTCACCGACTCTCATGTGTGTCTGCCGCCATGCCGCTTCGGACTTGGACGGTGGACCCACACCCGACTATCGTGAGCACCCTCCGCTCCTT
>DAISKX010000161.1:0-7459 GCA_036820725.1 Nitrospiraceae bacterium | reverse complement strand
GTTTCGGTTAAGGGCGCAGCGCAATACGGTAAAGGACGAAGATTATGTGCGGAATAGTGGGCATAGCCGGGGAAGAAGCAGGAACAGTGAATCATGATCTTGTGGTGAGGATGAACCGGCTAATAGTCAGGCGTGGACCTGACGACGAGGGATACTATCGAGGTGATCGTGTTGGATTGGGAATGCGACGGCTGGCGATCATCGACGTCAAAGAGGGCCACCAACCGGTCCATAACGAGGACAGGTCGATATGGGTCGTCTTTAATGGGGAGATTTACAATTACAGGGAGTTGCGGTCTGAACTGATCAGCCGAGGGCACACACTTCTGACGTCATCGGATACTGAATGTCTCGTGCACCTTTACGAGGATTTTAGCGACAATTTCCTGGAGAAACTTCGCGGAATGTTCTCCTTTGCGATCTGGGATGATCGGCGAAAGAGGCTCCTCCTGGCACGTGATCGCCTAGGCATTAAGCCGCTGTATTACGGACAGCATCGGGGCAATTTGTACTTTGGTTCCGAATTGAAATGCCTGCTGGCCGTTGACCAGTTACAGCGACGGATGAATGTTCGAGCACTCTCCGAGTACTTTTCGTACAAGTACGTCCCCGGTCCGATGACCATCTACGAAGGAATCGCCGAGCTGCCGCCGGCCCATCTGGGTGTATGGGACCAGGGGCAGTTTCATATAAAGCGCTACTGGGAACTGGTGCCGCAGCCGAATTATGCCAAATCACTCGATTATTTCCGAGAGGGTGTGCTGCATCACTTGAAAGAAGCGATCGGCTTGCATCTCGTCAGCGAGGTGCCACTGGGCGCTTTTCTCAGCGGAGGAATAGACTCCAGCGCTATCGTGGCTCTTATGGCACAGCAGGGAAGGAATCGGCCTAAGACCTTTACGGTAGGATTTGAAGAGGGCCAACTAGGTGCGGATGAACGGCCATTCGCCAGAACCATTGCCGAGCAATTCAGCACCGATCATTCCGAGTGCCTCTATGAGGATCCTCAATCTCAAATCGAACAAATTCTTCCCAAGATCATCCAATCGTTCGATGAACCATTTGCAGATTCTTCTGTTGTGCCCAACTATTTCGTGTGCGAAGCCGCCAGGAAATGGGTTACTGTCGCTCTTTCGGGAACCGGTGGTGATGAATTATTTGCCGGATATGAAAGGTATCGCGGAACACTGCTGGCCGAACACTTTCAACGACTCCCTTCTTGGCTTCGACGATACTTGATAAAACCGGCGATCGGTGCGTTGCCGGAATCGCAAGCCGGTGGGTTATGGGTGGATCGTGTCAAGAGATTTTTCGACGCGGAAGACTTGCCCTTGCCACAGAGATATCAAAGGTACTTGTCGGCCTACGATGGAGAGGAGAAGAGACAACTTTTCAGTAAGGATTTGCTTACAGAGCTGGATGGGCAGAGCGACGTCGGATCGAGTTTGGCGATGTGCAAAGTCAGACAGGAGAGCGATCCACTTGATTGGATACTCAATGCCGATATGCATACCTACTTGCCCGATGACGAGCTCCGCAAAACAGATAGGTTGAGCATGTGGCACTCTCTGGAGGTGAGGGTGCCATTTCTGGATCATAAACTTGTCGAGTTCGTTTCAACCATTCCATCGCGTTACAAGCTCAAGGGATGGGAGAAAAAATATATCCTGATCCAAGCGCTGAAGGGGATTGTCCCCGAGCAAATCTTACGGCGGCGAAAACAGGGATTCTCCATACCACTGGCTACCTGGTTGAGGGGTCCTCTTAAGGATCTCGTTCATACGTATCTTTCAACCTCTATGCTGAAAGATATCGGGATTTTCAAGCCGAGAGAAGTGGAGAAACTGCTAAAAGAGCATGATGCCTTGGTGAGAAATCACGAAACAAAGATCTGGGTCCTCCTAACATTTATGCTTTGGCATAGGCTCTATATGAGACGTGAACCAGTATAGCGCGGCTGACTAATAAGAGAATGCAAGTGAAATTGGCTAAGTCTATCTGGACATCGTTTTTTGATTCCCGTGCCGCGGAGAGGAGTACAAAAGCGCGTACGGTTCTCTTACTGTTTTCGATATCTTTAGCAATCAGGCTGGTGCTCCTGTTTGTCGTCCCTGACGCCCACCTTTCGACGAACGCAACAATTGCTTACCTCGGGGGGGCTCATACCCTTGTGGAAGGTCAAGGTTTTCGGGACCCTTCATATCCAATCTTTACGCCGCCCCTCTACGCAATCATGATAGCATTGGGGATTGTCACTTTCGGAGATGATCAATTACCGATCAAGATCGTACAAGTGATAGCTGACTCCCTAACCGTGATTGTGCTGTATTTCATTGTACTCAAGGTCTTCAATGGGAAAGCCGCCCTTTTAGCATCTGTGTTATGGGCTTTATATCCTTTCGCGATTTATCCGACGGTCTATATTGGAACTGAAACCCTGTTTACCTTCCTGCTGAGCATATTCGTCCTGCTGTCTATATCTGCAATTGAGTCCGGGAGACTCAAACTGTTCGCTAGTGCCGGCGCTGTCCTTGGTCTCTGTACCTTGATGAGAGGAACAACGCAGTTTATCCCGCTTGTGTTTCCGCTGTTTCTACTCATGAAGGGAAAATTCTCGATGCGCGGGGCGGTCAACTGGTTAGCATTCTGTATCACATTCGTCCTTGTAATTGTGCCTTGGACATTGAGAAATTATGTAGTCCTCGATGCTTGGGTGCCGGTTGCGGCTGCGAGCAATGTTTTTCTTTGGGGGTCCACGGAAAAATTTCTCACAATTGACGAGAGAAACAGAGAATTGCCTGGCTATTTTAAGAGCATCGAAGCCAAAGGAATAAGTAAGCCAGGTCGTAGCAGCAGCTTTGCGGAGAAGGATAGATTCCTTCTTACCGCGGGAATCCATAACTATAAAAATCTTTGGGATAGTGGTTCCTTTGATTTCATCGCTTACGTCACAAAGAAATTCTTCCGACTGTGGTACTCAACAGAATCCGGTACCAATCATGGAGTAATTTTGGGTATCAATGCGCTATTTTATGTTTTCGCGGTCGCAGGAATTATCCTGACGTGGGTTAAACGCATGAGGGTAGCGTATATTTTGGTTTGTCTCTTGCTCTACTTCATCGTTTTACATTCCGCTGCGCTTCCCTTATTCCGATATATGGTCCCTGTCATGCCCTACATTATGGCCTTTTCAGCGTTTGCCTTCGTTACACTTCAGTTGGAATTGTCCAACATGTTTCGAAAGTCATCTACGTAGTCACTTCCTTCTTTCATTACGCCAGAGTTAACGAAGTTGATTCATGTGCCCCTGGGCCGTTCTTGATAGTCGTGGACGAACTCCATGGGTGTCACATTCCCAAACGCGCTAAGCGTCCGCTCTTCGCAACCGGACTGCCCGCTTCCACCTGGCGGAGGGCATAGACGACCAACTGCTCTGAGAATTTCGAGCGCTTCATCGGTCCGCTCCTTTCGTGGGGACCGGCGAAGCTAGCATCTTAGTCTAATTGTGAGATGCCGTCGCTTTTGGGGGAGACGTCAGAGGGATCTGGGGCGAGGATTTTTCGTGAGTACGGTGGGCATCAACGAAGCGATCCTGCAGGGCTATGTCCAATATCAGGGTGAGCAGGACACCGGACAAGCGCAGTTTGAATTCTGAGAGTCCCACGCCCTTCCGGGCGTGGGACTCTACTGTTCTCGATGAAAGGGTGACGGGGAAGCTTACAATTGACGCGCTCGGCGGATTGCTGTCCACCCAGTCCGACTATGACAGAGGGTGGTGAATCTTCATACCCAGTTTTACTGCGCCGTCACATTCAGTATACGTGGTGCTGCGGGTGGGCCTGGTGGTTGATCAGAGGCATTAGGACCACCATTCGGCTGGCTGATGTGGACGTGGTCGTACGAGTGGTACTCTGGGGATGGGAGGGCAATCCCCATATCCCATACTGGCGCCAACATGAACTCCCAAAATGGCCCAGGATAGTTCACTTGGTTGTAATCCCCAAGGAGCACACCATCCATCCACCATCGCATAATTCCGTTACGTGATGTCGGCGAAGAGCTGTTCTTTATATACATTTCTACCCGGTGCCACGCTCCAAGTTTCACAGTGGGATTACCACGGTTTGCAAACAAGTTCCATGGACCGGGATTGTCTCCATAACCGCTGCCTAGGTGGGCATTACCGGTGAAATAATCCAGCTGAACTGCGAACTGAAATGGGCCACCCTGTTGGCCCACCATCAACAGATAAAAGTGGGCTGACGGCTGGTTTTTAACTATCGCAAATTTGTTCTGGTTGGTGGACCAGCCTGTGAAAGGACTGCTCGGCTTCCACCAAAACCCAAAATAAAGTTCGTTTTTGGGTGAGAAGTCGTAATAAGTGTTGGAGGCATTGCCAACCGTTCCAGAACTACGGCCATATTGCAATACGTTCGGTGGCGATCCAGGGGCAGAAGAGTCCGAAACAATATTCCCACCTGCTGGATAGACGGCAAGCCATCCGTTTCCTTGCTTGGCGTCCAGAGGAAAGTCAGTCATTGCTGTGGAGCCAGCAGGTTCATTTGGCCAGGATGATGATGCTTCGGCGAAGCCAACGGGTACAACAGAGGCTACGATGAGTATCATCACAGTTAGGAGATTCCGAAAATCGATGACCATCATAAGCCTCCCCCATAGTAACATTTGCTTACTGGTTGCATTGCTATCCCAACGCTGTGGGCAAGCAAACTTAGTGCCAGATCGCGATGATATGCAGAAACCTACAGGAATTATACATCTCGAATCAATAGCAGCAAGCACTGACCCATATAGGAGTGGCCCGGTCTCATGCGAAACCTCCTCTGAATCCACGACTTCCACCTTGCGAAATATCAACAACAGTGTATGGTTCAGCCGTCGTAGCAGTTCCGGTTTGCACAGTTGGCATGGTTTGGGACACTGAACGAGTTCCGCCGTAAGGTGGAATATACGTAGTTGTTGGTTGACTCACACCCAAATGCATTCGTGTGAGAATGCGTTGACTGAATAGACCCCTTCTGCCATTCTTACCAAAGTGCCACATCTCCAACGCTAGAGGGAGGATCATGGGAAAGAAAGTTGAACGCAAGGTTGCCATCGTCGGATTAGGTTATGTGGGGCTCCCGATCGCGGTGGCATTTGGGAAATACTCTCCCGTCATTGGCTTTGACATCAACAAAGGGAAAATCGAGGAACTTAGAAAAGGGATTGATAGAACAGGGGAGGTTTCTAAACAGGATCTGAAAAAGGGGGGCGTTCGCTACACTTGTGAACCTTCCGATCTCAAAACAGCCGATTTCATCATTGTCGCAGTGCCCACCCCCATCAACGAAGCTCTCCAGCCCGATCTCACCGCCTTGCAGAAAGCTTCGGAGTTGATCGGTGCAAATCTGTCTCCCGGTACGATTGTGGTCTATGAATCAACCGTATACCCTGGCGCGACAGAGGAAGTGTGCCTACCGATTCTGGAGAAAGCCTCAGGCCTTAAGTGCGGACTGGATTTCAAGCTTGGGTATTCGCCGGAACGCATCAATCCGGGCGATAAGGAGCACACACTCGAAAAGATCGTGAAGGTTGTTTCAGCTCAGGATGACGAATCATTGGAAATTGTCGCTCAAACCTATGCCCTGGTCGTCAAGGCCGGAATCCATCGCGCCTCCAGTATCAAAGTTGCGGAGGCGGCAAAGGTTATCGAAAATACTCAGCGAGACCTTAATATTGCACTCATGAACGAACTGGCTCTCATCTTTCACCGCTTGGGCGTCGACACCAAATCCGTCTTGGAAGCGGCCGGCACAAAATGGAATTTTCTGAAATTTAGTCCCGGGCTGGTGGGGGGGCACTGTATCGGTGTCGATCCGTACTATTTGACGACAAAAGCCGAGTCCGTGGGATACCACCCTGAAGTCATCTTGGCGGGCAGACGGATCAACAATAGTATGGGTAAGTTTGTCGCTGAACGTGCGATGAAACTGCTGAGCCAATTGGAGCGTCCCGTCGGCGATTTGAAGGTGGCTGTTCTTGGGCTCACCTTCAAGGAGAATGTCCCCGACCTTCGCAATAGTCGTGTGCCCGACATCGTCAATGAACTAAGAGAGTATGGAGTCCAGGTCGTTGTGCACGATCCAATGGCGGAGGCGGAGGAGGCCGTGGCTGAGTATGGCGTGCGGCTCCTTGCGTGGGATGAAGTGAAGCAGGTGGACGGGATCATCCTCGCCGTGCCGCATCGGCACTATTTACAGATGGATATACAGGAATTGTTAGGGCCGCTGCGCCGTCAACGGAACAGCGTGGTGGTGGACGTCAAAGGTGCGCTGGATCCGGAAAAGCTACCCGGTTCGATGAGATACTGGCGATTGTGATCAGTGGAGAATTTCTCCTCTCCCACTCTTTCCTCTTCGTTCCGCCACGCGTGTTGTTCCTGATTGCTCCGATGCTTCACACTTCATCTTCCTGATTCGTTCTCCTCGGAATCGTGATCAGACCCCTCCATCTTTCCTCGATGGAATCAGGCGAGGGCCTGTTCTCCATTGCGTGTAGCGTAAAAAATCAGAAAGAGATTGTCCGTGTTTGGTGAGTTTGGTATACCAAAGACACTGAACATCGTTATTCATCGCTTGTGGGTTCCGTCCTGCACGCGCAGTGTGATCGCCTCGACATGAAATCCACCAACTATTCCGCCTTCAAACGGCTAGGCCTGTGTGTCCTGCCCCTTGTGGTCGGTTGTGCGATGATTTCCTCGCCCGATGCCAGACGAGGGGATCAGCATCTTGCAGCTGGGAATTGGGAGGAAGCCAGTCTGGCTTACAAGCAGGCACTCAAAGACGACCCGTTTGACTCGAGTCTCCAGAATAAATATGCCGTTGCACGAGAGCGAGCTGCCGCAATGCACGATGAGCGGGGCCGTGAGCTTCTGAAAAAACGGCAACTAGACCTCGCCATCGAAGAATTCAAGCGGGCCCTTACCATCGAGCCGAGCTCATCTGATCATCAGGATGGTCTCACCGAGGCGCTGAGGCTGAAGGATGCACGGGATCAGTTTCGGGAAGCAGAACGTCTGGCCCAACTTGGGCGCGCCAGCGAAGCCCTGGAAGGCTTTGCCCGCGCAGCTGAGCTGGATCCCTCGCTTAAAGAAGCGCTCGACGCCGTTTCAAAAATTACTGAAGAACAGCAAGCGCTGAACCGCGATGATCGGCAGAAACAACCCGTGACCCTGCAGTTTCGCAATGCCGGATTGAAAGAGGTGCTTGAGGCACTCGGGAAAGCCGCGAAAATCAACTTTGTGTTCGACAAGGATGTTCGCAATGATCCATTCAGCGTGTCTCTCCAGGACAAACCCTTCGACGAAGCCTTGAATCTTATCCTCAACAGCAATTCACTCTTCGCCCAACGTGCGTCGCCCGATCTTATCATCATCAGTCCCAATACCAAGCAAAAGCAG
>DAISKX010000160.1:0-7502 GCA_036820725.1 Nitrospiraceae bacterium | reverse complement strand
TATGGTCGTCATTCCCGTGCAAAGACGAGCAGTCCATTGGCAGGGATGGTCATTTATGCCGAGGCCGGCAATCCATGCAAGGGTGAGCCGCCGGCATGAACGATCCCTCCGTTGCCGGACACCCATGGATTGACCCAGTGGTCATAGACGTCACTGTTGAAGATCTCTAGCCACGAACCGACCCCCGGAAATCCCAGATCATACGATGGAAAGGTCGTGTCGTTGAGTGAGGCGACAACCACGACATCTTGACCGGCACCTTCCACCCATCGATGAAAGGCAATCACGCGATTCGCATTGTGCACGTGAAAGACGTTGATGACCGACGACCGTAGAGACGGCTGTCGCCGCCGCATCCAGGTCAGGTCTTGCATGAAACGGAGATGATCGGCCATCGCCTTATCCGCACCCTCCAAACCCGCCCACCAGAGCAAGAGTCCGCTTTCCGGATCATCGCTCCACTGCTTGTCTTCCAGTATTTCCTGTCCCATGAACAGCAAGGGAATGCCCGGGGCTGTCATGAGCAGGCCATTGGCCACCCGAGCGCGACTGCGGGCATACCATGATCTTGCATCGGACCCGTCGGCCAAACGCGCGACTCTGGCATGTTCTCCCTTTTTGACAATGTCGTGGTTTTCAATGCACTGCACCGCCTTCCACAGCATCGACAGTCCGGAATCGCGTAACTGCCCTGCAACCTGAGTCAGATCGACTGCCGCCTCGCCACCGCGAGCTGCCGCAGCGATGGCATTCCTGACGCTGTCGCGTAGGCCGTCGTGCAAGGTCGCATCGAACCCCGCGCCTCCCTCGTCCGTGCGCTGCACGACCGCCTTATTCACCGGCCAATACTCCGCAATATGAATGGCGGACGGTTTGACAGGACGGCAGGCCTCGGTGAGATCCCGGCAGAAAAACCAGCCGCCATATCGATCCATCACGCTGACTTCGTCATAACGAAATCCATCGACGTGATAGTCGCGAATGAAGGACAAGGCATTGTCGATCAGAAGATGTCGGACGTCTGCATTCCAATAGGCGAACACCAATCCACCTGCCCACCCCTGATCGGTAAAGTACTGACTGTCGTTGTTGTTGCCTCGCGGCATCTGATCGAAGAAATACAGGCTTTCCAGATCAAATCCTCCGCCGGCATGGTTGTAGACGACATCGAGGAGGACGGCGATGCCATAGACATGACACACATCGACCAAGGCTCGGAGTTGATCGGATGTGCTTGCGATGTCATCCATTCTATAGGGAGGCAGCCGACGGGGTGTGAGCAGACCATTGATCCGATTGAGGTAGGCTTGCAGCGCAGAATGGTTCGAAACGCCGTAGTCTTCTTCCGGAGAAAAATAATCGGTCCCGTTGTATCCCAGGCTGAACTCGGTGGGAAACTCCACGATGGGCAAGGGCTGAATCGCGTTCACGCCCAAGGCCTGCAGATATGGAAGTTTCTCAATCACATCAAGAAACTTCCCCCCGAACTGACCTGTCGCAATCGAGAATGTTCCCACATGGAATTGATAGATGATGAAATCATGAAACGCGGGGGGCCGATAACCGTGATCGTGCCAGGGAAAACGGGTTGGATCGCTGATGACACAATTGCAGAACGGGAAGGCAGGATTCGCGGTCAATTCCCGCGCATACGGGTCACGTTTGTAGCCTTCCCCTCCCGGCCCCACGACATAAAATTTGTAGGTGTGCCCTCGTCTGGCGTCAGGATGGAATCCTGCCCAATAGCCGCCACCGATGCCGTGCAAGCGCGACTCCTCATTTCTTCCCCATCCATTGAAATCGCCCGTGACATACACCGTGTGCGCTCGAGGAGCCCAGACCTTGAACGTCGCACCGTCCGCTTTGAGGGATGCCCCTATGGGCGTCTTCTCATCAATATAGGCAAGCGAGAGCACCAGTACCTCGTAAGCGCCTGTCGCACTGTCTTGGGGATCAAAGACTAACTTCATATACGACGACTTTGGACCATTACACAAGGACCCATTCGCATACCCACTTGCGCCATTCCTGACCTTTGATACGTGAGCAGCTCCTCACCGACACATTGACCACGACGATTCACATGGACTGCGCAGCCGCTCGTCGGATAACAACCGTGTAAGAACTGCTCGACAGAACATCAATCGACTGATCTCACAAACGTGCCGCTGAACCTCGACCATCAATTGCTTCTGCAGCTCACTTCATATCGGTGCGGGCCTGTGTCAACCTTGCTAGAATGTACAGCGCTATGAACCGGATTATCTTGAGAGTGCTTGTCGGCTCACACGCTCACGGCCTGGCCAGTCCGGCGAGCGATAAGGATTTCCGCAGTGTGTTCGTGATCCCGACCGTTGAACTGTTCCAACTGGGGTTTACATATCAAGGAACAAGAATGATCAAGGAACAAACCGACGAGACATCTTGGGAGATCGGTCAGTTCTTGAACCTGGCCGTTCTGTGCCATCCGCTGATTCTCGAAACCTTTGTGGCTCCGGTTGAGGCGGAAGACGAATGGGGAACGGGCCTGAGAACTTTATTCCCATGTGTCTGGTCGGCACAAACCGCCCACCGAGCGTTCATGAAGTATTGCGACAACCAACGCAAGAAGATGCTCGAGAAGAAGGACGGCCGCCCTGAAAAATATGCCGCATCTTACCTGCGTACGTTGTTCAACCTGTGTGAACTGCTTGAACGCGAGACGTTCAGCATCCGGATCGCCGACTCCCCGATCGCGGATACCCTTCACAGAATCAAGGCAGGCAACTACCGGCCGGGGGAAGTCATCGATCTCGGCGAATATTGGACGGAAGAAGCGTCCCGGCGCCTCGCCCATTGTTCGCACGCGGCAGACTTGAAGACAGTGGATCAATTCTTGGTCAACCTACGAAGAGGGTTTCTCAATTAGACGGTCGCCCTGTTTCCCGTTGCATATGCGACCACCGACAATCGGATCCTCGACCTCCGCAATCCACCTCATAAGGCCCGCGTAGTGCAGGATGGATGACGACGGGCTCCAGGACGGTGAAACACCTCGGTGATTCCAGCCTTCAGGTCTAGGATGTCTTGGCGACGATCAGACCAGCATGTGTGGTGTTGCCGCGAGGCGGTCCTCGCTTGCATTTGCTTGTTCACATGAGAAGGTGCACTATTCTTAGGCCTGACGACGGGATATGGCAGGTCCTCGGCAATATCGGGATTGCCTCCAGCGGTGCAGACGGTGGCGTCGCCTCTGCCCCTGACCAACCCCGACCAAGGAGGCCGTATGCGCATGGTCATCGGAGTCGACTGGTCTGAAGAGGCCTTCGCCGCTGTTCAACAAGCAACGACGCTCTATCTCCCACCGGAAGTCACCCTCGCGCACGGGGTCGATCTCGGCATCTTTCAGCATCCGATCGTCGCGGAAGTCGCCAATCTACAAGGGTACGATGAATTTCGGAAGGCGAGGTACGAGGCTGGCCGCCAGCTCATGGACCACACCGCCACGATGATCCCTCCGGAAGTGCCTTCCGTGAAAAAGGTCTGTGAATTCGCAAAACCAGCAACCCTGGTGCTGGAAACGGCTGCAAAAGCCGCCGCCGACATCATTGTAGTCGGAGGAGGTGGACGCGGAAGGATGACGGAGTTGTTGCTGGGCAGCGTATCCCATCGTATTGCGTTACATACGACCTGCACGACGCTGATCGTCAAAGGCTCTTCCAAGCAGATCAGGCACGTGCTCGTGGCGCTCGAGGAGCGGGACGATGCCGAGCGCATCAAACACTGGTTGCGTCGCTATCCATGGCGCAATCCCGCCGATCTGACTCTTCTCAGGGTGGTGCAACCCATTCCCTCAGCCGATCCGTTCAATCTCTTGCCGATCGACACCTGGGAGCATATGGCGATGCAGTATGCGAAGTCTCTGCTCGACGATACGGTCGCCGCCCTCAGCAGTACTTTTGCCGTCGTCAACACGAAGATTGCCACCGGCAATCCCGTTGAAGAGATTGCCAAACTGGCGATGCAGTACGATTTGCTCGTCATCGGCTCTCACAGCCGTAATGGATTTGAGCGGTTCTTGTTGGGCAGCGTCTCGCATGCGCTGCTTCACCACGCTCCCGGATCTGTCCTGGTGGTGCGCTGACTGAGGTTGCTCTCACGGATGTTCATGAAGTCAGCCTGACAGCGATTCCAAAACCGGTGCAGGTCGGGACTACCTCAAACCGCTCACCGTTTTGATCACAGATCAATCTGACACATGATGGCCGTAGCCTGATCCGTTTGAAATCCATATCGAACTCTCTCACTGTTGCCGGCGGGCATAGTCCTGAGTACGCGGGAGGAACACCCGCTTAGACCCTCTTTGATTTGCACGCAGCGACTCATTCCAACTGCCTGGACAGAACCGGCCGAGGCATGAGGGGCCATGACATCTGCTCGGAATTATGGATCGTTTTGGGGACGCCGTGCCTCTCCCCCTCAGTCACGAAGCGTGTCGTTTCCTTGGCCGTCAACCGGTGTAAATCCCTATCGATTGCGGGTAGCAGGCTGTCCTGCGTTTCACATCGCCCCCTATCGAGACCAGCGATTCCTGAACAATTTTGAGCACACCGGATGAATTTCCCTTCAGAGCCACATTTGAGGTTGACATTGCTTCGTGGAGGACAGTAGTTTTCTCGGGGCTAGGACTCGTCATGAATCTACAGAATATTTTTTCAGGCAAAGCGGTGTGGATCGGCCTTGTGGGCGCATTCCTTGCCGTCCAGGGGATCACGGCAGCGGGATTTCTGAGCTTGCTACATTTTCGGAGCGCAACGCAGTGGGTCACGCACACGCACCAGGTATTGCTTGAGCTTGAATCCGTCGGCAATTCCCTCCTGAACGTAGAAACCGGACAGCGCGGATACGTTCTCACGGGCGCAGAACACTATCTTGATCCCTATCGCGAGTCTCTCGATTCCGTACAACAGCACTTGCGTCGGCTCGACGATCTCACGAGAGACAACCCGATCCGCAAAAAACAAGTAGGGACCTTGGAAAATCAGGTCGGCGAGCGGCTAGGCGAGATCGGTCACGTCATCATGCTCCGGCACACTGATGGATTGCCTGCCGCACGGAATCAGGTCCTGACACATCATGATAAACAAACGATGGATTCGGTCCGTCAGACCATCGGACAGATTCGCGACCAGGAACAGGAACTTCTTCAGGCACGTTCAGCCGATTCCACGACCTGGGCGTTAACGGCAGGGGCCTTTTCAGTTATCATCTTCCTCGTCATGTTTGCCGTATTCGGCCTTTCCCTCGCAATTGTGAGCCTTGCCTTGACGACTCACCGCCAGGCGAAATACGCGCCGCACTCTCTGCAGATCAATTCTGGCTCTACCCCATCCTCTTAACCCGTGGCGAAATCGAGCAGTCGTGTGGGGAGACGAGCGCGCGGCGTCCTTTGAAACAGTACGTCGAGGGACTGAGTGGCGAGCCCGCTCGACTGCGTGCGGCTCCCCCTATACGCCGGTGCGTCGTGCCCGTGCTTGCGAAGTCGAGCGTTTTACGATTGGTCCGACGCGAGAGTGAGGCACTTTAGCTGACTCGCGGCTTTGGCCGCTTTGTTGTTGCGATTACAGCAGAAGCGTTCATGGATCATGCGGGTTACAGACCTCACCCTTCACTGACCTCCAGCACATCTTTTCGCTCACTGGTTGGCTGGCCTCGCACTCGGGCTGAGGCGATAGCCGACCATAGGGTCGGCGTCGTGACAGCCACCACGATGGTCAGCGGAGGCGACTGGTCTGAAGAGGTCTTTGCCGGTCTTTATCAAGTCTCACTCTGAGGGAGACGCTGTATGAAACCCTCACTCGATCAGAAAAGAGGGGTACTTCCCGGCGGGAAGGCTTGGATCCTCACGTACCCCAAGCTGGGGATGCGATATTTGGGACTCACCTCACCTTTGACAAATCAGCATCAAACCGTATTTCTTGGCCATCCTGCAGACTCACGACAATGATTGTCGGGGCATTCGGATCAAAACTATCGTACGCGAAGCGAGCGGTGAAACGAGACCGGTACGCCGGGCCCTCGCCATCATTCTTCCGGCCGCGTTCCGCCGGACTGACATCCACTGCCTTGATGTTTTTCCCCTTTTGCTGAAACACGACATCCGCCTTCTCGGCAAAATACTCGTCGTCCCCGCACAACTGGACTTCAACTTCCATATTCGACATATCGACAACTTTTTGAATAAACTCCTCCGGCATGCGAACATCTTTCTTTTGTTTTTTTGATTCGGCCGCCTCCTGACGCCCGAATGCCGCCAGCCGGTATCGCTTGGTTCGGAGGACCGCGCTGGCCCCGCAGGGATCCTTCTCTGGATCGGCGCCCACCCGCGTGACAAGCGCTGCCTGTTGCAGCACCTTTTTCACGTCTTCCGGAGAATTGGCCTTTTCCATGGGCGTACGACCTGCCTCCAACGCTTTCTTGGCTTCCTCTGTGCTTAACTTGACATCGATGGCATAGACCAAGAACTGTGACCCGCTTGCCAGAAAGATGGACAGCATTCCAATCGTGATACCCGGTAAGTTGAATCGTTTTGTCTCAACACAACCGCTCATGACTACCTCCTCAGAATAGGAGACCGAAACAATGGACCGCATTGTAAGGGATGAGATACCCCTGCGCAAGCTAGGATGGAAACTGATTCCAATTCGGATACGGTCGCGTGTGATACAACCGTTCAACATCGGTCAAAGGTCCCACACCTCGAATGCTGAGCATGGTCGCCACGAGCTGTATGGGTAACCCGACGGCGGCCGTAAAATCCCCTTCAATCCGCTCGACCAGATGACCCCCCACGCCCTGAATGGAATATGCGCCCGCTTTCCCCAGGCCTTCGGCGCTTTCAATATAGGAGGCAAGTTGCGCATCATTCCATCGCTTCATCCACACGCAGACCGACGCAACGGCGACATCTCGAACCGCGTGCCTTCTTTGGACCAATGCCACCGCGGTATAAATGACATGCCGTCGTCCCATCAACCGTCGCAACATGATTTCGGCATCTCGGAGATCTCGCGGTTTGCCAATGACCTCTCCATCGAGTGCAATCACCGTATCGCTGCCAAGCACCGTGGCATCCGGCTCTCGCGTTGCGCACGAGGCGGCTTTTTGAAACGCAAACTCCTTCGCTTGTGTATCGGCCGGCTGTCCAGGCGTGAAGCGTTCAGTGAAAGAAGGAGGGACGACGTCGAACGGATACCCGAGCAGGGCCAGGAGTTCTTTGCGCCTCGGGGACGTGGACGCCAGAATCAGACGCATGTATCCACAGTCGCATGGCCCTGTCGTGACGAGGCTGCTTGAACTTCCCGGAACACCGCCTCACCGAAAAGATCACAAATGGTGTGCTCCACATCTGTGAGGCTGGACGCCTGAAACATGCGCGCGCGCATGGCAGCTGCGTGAGGGAACCCTTTACAATACCATCCCAGATGTTTTCGCATTCGCTGAAATAATGCCCGGCCGCACAG
>DAISKX010000159.1:0-7506 GCA_036820725.1 Nitrospiraceae bacterium | reverse complement strand
AGCAGTTGACACACTAGTCTAGTGGCCTGGAACTTCCTTGGTGCCGACCTGTCAAGGTGGCCCGCGGCCGCAGTAACGCCGATCATTCGGCACCGTGCCGCCCTGTCGGCGCTATGTACTGCGTCACCTTCTCTTCCGCATCAGGTCTCGGTCTTGGTACGTCTTACCCAGAATCCGCCTTCCATCTAGCATTTGCGGTGAGCCGAGCATTCCATCTCGCTGCCTGGAACGGGCTATGCGTCAGTCTGTCGACGTTGAGAGGCAATCCGGCTCATCTACAGGATGGTGGTCGTATGAATATCAAGACTCACGGAAAGGGAGGCGGAGGAAATCGAGCGATTGGATGGCTTGCCGGCAGCGTCGGGGTGCTGCTTCTCTTCAGCCTTGGGCTTGAACTTCTAGCACACCAGATATTTGGGCAGACCGATGTGGCCACTCTACTGCTGGCCCTCTATCTGGCGTTCTGGTGCTCGGTTCTGGGCATCGTCGGCTTCCTTGTCCTCTCAATAAAATGGCTCGTGGAGGGGCGGCGTCTGCGCATGGACCGAGTGGCCGACCTGGAAGATCATCAATATCCCCGGCCAGGTGTGACTCCCGTTAGTCCAAGCCGGTTGTCTAGGGAGACCAATGACACCAATACGTCACGCCATTTCAACCGAGTGGCGTGATGAAGTGGGGCACACGAAAATGTGAAGCGGCAGTGTGGGTCTTGGTTGTTGATTGGAATCAAAGGGAAAGGAGATTTGCGCTATGAATGAGCTCATCGAAAAGGTAGCGATCGTCACCGGGGCGTCGTCCGAGATCGGACGTGCGATTGGCGGAGCGGCTCGCTCAGGATGGAGCCATCGTCGTGGTGAACTATGGGAGGAGCGCAGACAAGGCGAAAGCAGTTGTTGCAGGGATTGAATCGAAAGGCGGTAAGGCGGTCGCGGTGCAGGCTGACATGAGTAAGGTTGCAGACGTGCGTCGATTGGTTCGAGAAACGGTGCAGCACTTTGGGCGACTCGACATTTTGGTAAACAATGCCGGCATGGCACTTTTTAGGCCGTTGGTCGAAACGGTTGAGCAGGAATTCGACCAAATCTTCGCCCTAAACGCCAAGGGGCCGTATTTCGCTATGCAAGAAGCAGCGAACGTGATTGAAGACGGAGGTCGGATTGTGAATATTTCGACGGATGGAACGCACATGGGGTTTCCCGGCGTGACGGCCTATCTTGGTACCAAAGGGGCGCTCGAACAGTTCACCAAAGGGTTGGCCCATGAACTGGCATCCAAGGGCGTCACGGTCAACACCGTCTCGCCAGGATTCACGGAGACGGCGATGTTGCCCGACGCATTTCGTGAGACAGGCACGCAGATGTCTCCGCTAAAACGGTTGGGAACACCACAAGACATCGCGGACGTGGTCGCCTTCATCGTGAGTGACCAAGCACGCTGGGCTCACGGGTCAAAATATCCACACCAGTGGCGGTGTGGTGATGCAATGATCAGAGAGTTGCTTTCCAGTCGGGACGAAAATGGGACAGACCACTCTTTCTTAAGGGAGGGACTCTCTGATTGCCTTGTGGCATATTGGAGTTGGGCTACAGCGAAGAGAGGATAATCATGGCGATTGTATTGAATCATACGATCGTGCCGGCACATGACAAGGAGAGTTCAGCCAGGTTTTTCGCGGACATGTTTGGATTGAAGTACGAGGGGTCGAGCGGGCACTTTGCTCCTGTCCGGGTCAATGAAACCCTCACGCTCGATTTCGATACCGATAGCTCGTTTGACAGCCACCATTATGCGTTTCATGTCAGTGACCACGAGTGTGACGCCATCCTTCAACGCGTGAAGGAGGCCGGGATTACCTATGGGAGCGATCCGTGGAACCTCGAGAATCATCAACTGAACTCATGGAACGGCGGCAGGGGATTCTATTTCCACGATCCAAACGGACATCTTCTCGAGGTCATGACTCGGACGGAGTCGGGGGCCTCATTAGCCACATGACACACAGAAGTACTGCATCGCAGAGCGGCCAATCTTTGGACCTGTCCTGCGCCGGGTGAGCCGGTCGGGCTGATGCCTGTTTGGCAACAGGATCAGAAAGGAGCCACAATGTCGTATCCGGATGCCCGCTATCGAGGTGACAAGGGTGAGATTAGCGCGCTCTACCGTCCGGCTGACCAGGAGCCCGAATTGACAATCGGCTCGAGCACAGCGGTACGCTATCTGGCAACCGGGGCTTCCACGAACGGGCAATTCGGCTTATATCGATGGGACTCGAGACCGCACACGAAGGGGCCGAGCGCGCACTTCCACAAGACTATGTCCGAGTCGTTCTTTGTCCTGGCCGGTATGGTGCGGCTGTTCAACGGAGAACGCTGGATCGACTCGGCTGCCGGGGATTTTCTCTACGTTCCCGAGGGGGGAGTGCACGCCTTTCATAACGAGTCCGACGAGCCGGCATCGATGCTGCTTCTCTTCTCACCGGGCGCGCCGCGTGAGGCGTACTTCGAAGCACTCGCCGAGAAAGCCGCAGGTCGTCAGTTCAGCGACGAGGAATGGATCGACCTCTGCCGCCGCCACGACAACTACTTCATCTGACCGCGGACCGCTCGATGCGCTAGTGTCGCGCACCTCATTATTCTTCGCGTCGCGGACCCTTCGTGAATTTTCTCGCGGATTCGGTCAGTTCCCTCTTTTCCAGCAAATCCACAGTGGGTGCGGAGTGCGACAGTTGGGAGCGCCACGTATCTGCCCGGCGCCCCTGAGGGGTGGACTGTGCGTTTGGCACGGGTGGCCTTCTACGATCAGACGCTCTTGATTTGAATATACAGTTCACTGATCCTAAGCACATGGTCTCGTGAGAGGGATATCGCCATGACGGTCGGGCAGCTCTGGGTCTCGCTCCATGGTCCGGCCGGATCATCCTCGACGTACAGCACCGAAGAGGGATCGCAGGACTCCGCGCAGGTCCGGCGTCATGGATCGCGCTCAACCAGCATTGAAGATCCTCTATGACCAACAAGGCCTCCACAACACTCATGATAGGCCTCGTTCTGTCGATCGGGATAACCGGCCTGTTCGGTTGCAAGCAAGATTCCGCTTCTGCGCCTCCACGTCCCCTCCCTGAGGTTCAGTTCATAGAGGTGACCCCCCAGACCGTGCCGGATGAACCGGAGTTTATCGGAGAGGCCGAAGCCTCCCGCATTGTGGAGATCCGTTCGCAGGTGACCGGGATCATGAAGGAACGTTCTTTTTCCGAAGGACGTGATGTCCATAAAGGAGATCCGCTCTATCAAATCGATCCCGTGCCGTTCAAGGCGGCCTATTTCAGCGCCAAGGCGAGGGTCTCCCAATCCAAAGCCCGGCTCGTGCAAGCCCGTCAGAATCTTGCTCGGGTGAAGCCGCTGTTGGCCGAGCAGGCCGTCAGCCAGAAAGACCTTGACGACGCGGTGGCCGAAGAACTTGCCGCCAAGGCGGCGCTGGAAGCTGCGGAAGGCGATGTGGTGAAGGCCAACTTTGATTTCGACAATACGCTCATCACCGCACCTATCGATGGTCTGATCGAACGGACCCGCTATTACGAAGGGCGGCTGGTTACGGCCCAGACCGACTTGTTGACCATTATCCATCAAATGGATCCCATGTATGTCATCGTGAGCGCTCCCGAGAGCTTCCTACTCAAACGCCGGCGGGACATCATCTCGAAGCGCATCCAACATCCGGGTATCTATCATTTGACGGGCATGATCACCTTCGTGGACGGCACCATCTATCCGCACGAGGGCGTCTTGGATTTTGCCGACGTCGGTCTTCGTGCAGAAACGGGATCACGGCAAGCTCGCGTCGTCTTTCCCAATCCCGATCGGCTGCTTATGCCAGGGCAGTTCGTCACGGTGCGGTTTCACGGGGTCTCGAAGCCCAACGCCATTCTCGTTCCGCAACGCGCGGTGCAGCAGGGACCGAAAGGTCCGGTCGTGTATGTGATCGGCGAAGGAGATAAGGTAGATATCCGTGATGTGAAGGCCACCATATGGCGAGGCGATGAATGGCTCATTGAAGAA
This sequence comes from Nitrospiraceae bacterium, assembly GCA_036820725.1. Classification (GTDB taxonomy): domain Bacteria; phylum Nitrospirota; class Nitrospiria; order Nitrospirales; family Nitrospiraceae; genus DASSBQ01. The sequence goes on along the minus strand of DAISKX010000159.1, from coordinate 3,451 downwards.
GGTCTGCATGCAGGTGAGCGGGTCGTCGTCGACGGGTTCCAAAAAGTGATGCCTGGAGGCCAGGTGAAGCCCGTGAAAGCGGCTCAACAAACCCCTGCTGCGGGAGGGACCGCGGCGAGTCCCACCCGTTCGGAAGGATCACAGTGAGTCCGACGTTCTTCATTGAGCGACCGATCTTCGCCTCGGTCCTTTCCATTGTCATCGTCGTGGTGGGGCTGGTGGCCATGCAGACCTTGCCGATTGCGCAATTTCCGCCGATCACTCCTCCCATGGTTCAAATCGAAGCCGACTATCCCGGCGCCAGCGCTGAAGTGGTGGCGGAATCGGTCGCGCGGCCCATCGAGCTGCAGCTTCCCGGCATCGACAACCTCCTGTACTTCGACTCGACGAGCACCAATGACGGGCACATGACGATCCGGCTCACGTTCGAGATCGGGACCGATGTCGATATCGCGCAGGTCCAAACACAGAACCGTCAGAAACTCGCAGAGCCGCAACTGCCCCCTGAGGTCGTCCGTCAGGGAATCACCGTAAAAAAAATGTCCCCGGACCTCCTGACAGTCATGGTGTTGCAATCCAACGATCCGCAACAGGATGCCTTCTCTCTGGCCAATTTCGCGATCCTGCGCATTATCGACAACATCAAAAGCCTGCCCGGAGTGGGCGACGCCTTGGTCTTTGGACAGCAGAACTACAGTATGCGGTTGATCCTGAACCCTGTGCGCATGGCCCAGTTGAGTCTGACGCCGACGGATATTGCCGCGGTCGTACGCGAGCAGAATCGGGACTTTCCGGCCGGGACCGTCGGGCGGGAGCCGACACCGAAGGGGACCGAATTGACCCTTCCCCTCATCACGGAAGGGAGAATGTCCGAGGTCGGTGAGTTCGAGGAAATGATTGTCCGAGCCCTGCCGAACGGGGCGATGGTCCGCCTCAAGGACGTGGCGCGGATCGAGCTCGGCGCGCAGTCGTATGTGCTTGAAGGCCGGTACAATCGGAAACCGACCGCCCTGTTGATCACGTTCCTCTCTCCCGGCGCCAATGCACTCGACACGGTGAAGGGAATTCGCCATGAAATGGATCGCCTGGCCAAGACCTTCCCCGCTGGCGTCACCTATGACATTCCCTACGACACCACACGGTTCGTCGAGGTTTCCATCCAAGAGGTGGTCGCGACATTGAGAGACGCGATGATTCTGGTCCTTCTCGTGGTGTATCTGTTTCTCCAGAGTTGGCGCGCCACATTGATTCCCGCCGTGGCGGTTCCGGTCTCGCTGATCGGCACCTTTGCGGGTATGTCCGCCCTGGGGTTTTCGATCAACACCCTGACGCTCTTCGGATTGGTCCTTGCCATCGGGATCGTCGTCGATGATGCCATCGTGGTCGTCGAAAACGTGGAGCGCCACATGGAGAACGGCCTTTCGCCGCGAGAGGCGGCGAAGAAAGCGATGGGTGAGGTCACCGGACCGGTGATCGCCATTGTGCTGGTGCTCTGCGCCGTCTTCGTGCCGGTCGCGTTCTTGGGCGGCATCACCGGCCAGCTCTACAAGCAATTTGCGATTACCATCGCCGTCTCGGTCACGATCTCCGGATTCGTCGCACTGACGCTCAGCCCGGCCCTCTGTGCCTTGATTCTGAAACCGAGCCATGGCCCTCGCGGCGGCTTGTTCAAACTCTTCAACCGGCTGTTCGATTGGATACAAGTTCGCTACGCGGGGACCGTGGGCCTCACGTTGAGACACATGGTGCTCTCGCTCGTCTTATTCGTGATCGTGATTGGGATCGCGGCGGCGCTGTTCAGAACCATTCCGATGGCCTTTTTGCCTGACGAAGATCAGGGCTACTTCATCACCGTCGTTCAGCTTCCGGACGGGGCGTCGAAGAAGCGGACCGATGCGGTTCTCGACAAGGTCGAGGAGTACTACATGTCGATTCCCGCGGTGTATGGGACCCAGGTTTTGTCCGGCCAGAACTTCGTCTTCAGCACCCGAGGGACCAATACGGCCACCATGTTCACGCCCCTCAAACATTGGGATGAACGGACCGGCAAGGGGCAGCATGTCAAAGCTCTTATTGGCGGCGCCTTTCAGGAATTCGCCAAGATCCCCGAAGCGTTGGTCCTGGCCTTCAATGCTCCGTCCATTCGAGGCCTGGGCGCGACGGGAGGTTTCTCGGTGCAGGTGCAGGACCCTACCGGCGGGGATTTCAAGAAGTTTGCGGCAGCCGCCGAAGAGTTCGTCGCCAAAGCCAGACAAGACCCGGCGATCGGAGCCGCCAGCTCGAGCTTTAGAGTCAGCGCCCCGCGCGTGCATGCCAAGATCAATCGGGAGCGAGCCAAAGCGCTGGGCGTGCCGATTTCAGAAGTGTTTGATACGCTCCAGGCCTTTTTCGGCAATCTGTACGTCAATGATTTCGTCAAGTTCGGACGCGTGTATCGCGTTCAGACCGAAGCGGAGCCGCAATACCGATCCAGCCCCTCCGACATCAGCAAGATCTACGTTCGAGCGCTGAACGGACAAGGCCCCAGCATGATCCCGCTCGACACCGTCGTCACGACGAGCTACAGCAGCGGACCCGATCCGGTCACGCACTTCAACCGCCTCAATACCGCCCTCGTGCTGGGCTCTGCGACGCCCGGCTATAGTTCTGGTCAAGCCTTGGATGCCTTGGAACGAGCGGCGCAGGAGGTCTTGGCGCCTCAGGGGTTCGACATTGACTGGAGTGGTATTTCGTACCAGGAACGCAAGGCCGGCGCCCAGTCCGTGCTGGCGTTTGGATTTGGACTGTTCATGGTGTTTCTGGTGCTGGCGGCGCAATATGAGAGTTGGACCGTCCCGTTTGCGGTGATTCTGGCTGTGCCGTTCGGCGTGTTCGGAGCCTTGTCGGCGGTGTGGTTGTCGGGAATGGCCAACGACATCTATTTCCAGATCGGCTTGGTCACCCTTATCGGCCTGGCGGCCAAGAATGCGATCCTCATCGTCGAATTTGCCAATCAGCGATATGAGCACGGCCTCTCGCTGATGGACGCGGCGATGGAGGCGGCCAGATTGCGTTTCCGGCCGATCATCATGACCTCGATGGCCTTTATTCTCGGTGTGGTGCCTCTGGTGATGGCCACGGGCGCAGGAGCCGCAAGCCGTCATTCCATCGGCACCGGCGTGCTCGGCGGCATGCTGTCCGCCACGTTTCTGGCGGTTTTCTTTGTGCCGTTGTTCTTCGTGCTCGTTCGCAAGCTCAGTTCACGCACGGCCCCTATACCGGCCGACACACCGACAAGACCGGCATCGGACCTTCGATAAGAGAGAAGACGGGGTATCGCAGGCCTGTGACCGTGTTTCGTGAAGCGCCCTCTTTTCCCTCGCCCCATTGGGGGAGAGGGGTCGGGTGAGGGGGAGTTCCACGACGCGAAGAATAATGCACGTCACGTTTGTGAACGGGCGCGAGGTCCGCG
>DAISKX010000158.1:0-7509 GCA_036820725.1 Nitrospiraceae bacterium | reverse complement strand
CGCGACTCGTGACGGATGGGGGCCTAATCCGGGCCAGCACAGAAGAAGGCTTCAGCTCGTCGGACACGCGCAGTGCGAGACCAAGCAGGCCGCCCTCCCTGAGAGAGAATAAGCGAGCTTGAAGCGCTGACGAGCAACGAAGTCTTGCGGATCCGTCGACTGGACGAATCCCCGTCCTGACGCATTGTCTGGGGGATTCTCTACCACCAATTTGTCTGCTGTAATTGTTGCGTCCAGGAAGTTCGATGTAGAGATCGTCACCTGAGCAGCCTCCGCCTCCGCACCTCCCGGCGCGCGGTCCTTCCGGGACTTGCAGGGCGGAATCCCTTCGAGAGTCCCTCGGTCAGTTCCCGCTTTCCTTCCCCGCAAATCTACGGTGGGCGTCCCCCGTGCCTCCGGTGAAGTCGGCGGTCGCCTGCTCAAGTGCCGAATCCGAAGGAACTTTCCCATTCCACCTCTCCCGTTGATTTCCATCTGAGAAAAGGGTATCCCTCAGCGGAACGGCAACGAGAGGTGCCATTATGAGCGGAAAGATTCAAATTGATGTGCCGAACGAGGAGATCACTGCGTTCTGCCGACAATGGAAGATTGCGGAGTTAGCGCTGTTTGGCTCCGTGCTGCGGGAGGATTTCCGACCGGAGAGCGATGTGGACGTGCTGGTTACGTTCGGTCCGGAGGCGGACTGGAGCTTCGAGCATCTGCTACATATGAAGGAAGAGTTGGAGGCGCTATTCGGACGATCAGTCGATTTTATTGAAAAGAGACTGGTAGACGAAAGCCCGAACTACATCCGGCGAAAACATATTCTGACCCATATGGAAACAATTTATGTGGCGTGATGATGCTTATCTGCTGGACATACTCATTGCAGCGAAGCGTGTATTGGAATTTTGCAGCGACCTTACATGGGATCAATTTCGTGGCCAGTCGTGGGAAATCCTCGTCGCGCCTAGGATCATCCCTTCCGCATCGGCGAAAAAACCCGCTCGATACATTCGGAGATATCCGACACCTTCTTCGCGACTCTATAGGCCCAAGGTCCATAGGTTCCATCGGCATTGACGGCTGCGACCCATCTTTCAGCCGCCGCCGCTTTGACTTCTTCCAGAGGATCGTAGCCTTTTGTTTCGAGGATGAGATGAGAAGCCGGCTCTGTCTTCAACCGGACGATGAAATCCGGCACGTAGTCATGCATCTGACCGTTATGGAGGTAGGGAATCGCGAACCCCAGTCCTGAATTCTTTACAAACGCATCGACTGAATCATTTTTATCTATGTAGTACGCAGCAGACTGTTCCCACTGCTTGGTGTCCGCCACAGCATAATTCAGATGACACCTGGTCACCTCTCGCACGTCACGGCTCGTCCAGAAATCCACGTCGGCCGTGGAGCCCGGTCCGCGGCTGGCTTCGTACCGAGGAACTTCGGGAGCTTCACCTTGGGAAGTGTCTGGTCGAATAGCTTCCATGAGACGTTCCACCACCCATCCATAATACGGCGCGAGAAAGAGATCTTTCTTGTCTGCCGGCGGGCGGGCATCCACCTTGGTGTCGAGGTACTGATGGATGATGGTGGTCAACTGGGGAAACAATTTGTGGGCAGGAACCGTACATTGCTTCTGCACCACATAGTCGCGCGTAAGCGTCTGCGCTAAGTCGAACACCAATTCTTGTGTGCGACGTTTCGCACGGAACTCTTTCAGGGTGACGTCATCCGCACGTCCAGGACCACTTAAGGAGAGCCTTCCCTTGTTATTCACATGCAGTCCCTTCACCTCTACTTCAGGCGGGATGCGCCCCGGCTCCAACACAAGGGTGGGGACCGAAGTCCAATCTACAGTGACGCGATTGCGGATGGCCTGGGTATACCCTTCGACACGAGGAAAAGTGATTTCATACCGTGCCTTCGCAGGAATGGCGTGTACATGGTGGCGCTTCACATGCGGCTGCAGTTGTCCTTGCGGATTCGCCTTGAACGGGATCACTTCAAAGGGCACACCAAAAACCTTGGCCACTTCTTCCGTCAGTTTGCCATCGGGCCCAAGCTCATAGTTGATGCGTCGGAGACCACGTCCAACTACCTGCTCGCACAGGAGCTGCGACATGAACGGCCGCAGTCCGATGATGTGCGTCACCGTATTGCAGTCCCATCCTTCGGTCAGCATGCCGACGCTCACGATACAGCGTACGTCGCGACCAGGTGGATGATCGGACCGTCCCAACTTTTCGGCCAGCTCCTTGAATCCCTCTGGAAAAATAGGCCGGCCAAGTTGATCGGTAGGCCATGCGGTCTTCCCGATCGTATCCAAGGTAAGCCGCATCCAGCGCACCTCGTCACTCTTCGCCTCACCGCTGTCTGATTCGTGGACGACTTTGGAATCCACCCGGATCGTGTTCAAGACGCCGTTCGTATTTCGAAAGCTCTCGATCTTGACCGATGGAATTCCCGTTGGAGCCTTGTCCTCCGCAAGCCATTCGTAGAGAACCTTCGCAATTTGCGTATTCTTGCAGACCAGAATGAAGACCGGCCGTCGCGGGTCGTCTCGATTGGCAGCCCAGGCCTCGCCCTCCTCTTCCCACAGCGCACCCAGCATGGCGATAGGGTGGTTGGCCCATTTCAAGATCGCCTCCGGCTTGGGGTTCGCTTTTTTGCCGCCCCGCTCAGCCGGGGTGAGCTGCGGCAAAATCCAATGCCAAATGTTGAAATAGCCGGGAATATCTCTTCCGGTCGTGTCACGGACCGCAAGCTGTGGAATCTTCACCAATCCTGACTCGATCGCATCGATCAAGCCAAAGTCACTCACCACCCAGGGAAATGGCCGGTTGGTGTCCTGACCGACCCGTCCAAGGAAATAGGGAGTGGCCGAGAGATCAAGACAGAAGTTGATGCCACGCAGCTTCTGGATGCGATCGAGTCCATCGACCCAGACCGTCGCTTCTTTATAGAACTCTTCGCTGTCCTCTTCCTCCTCATCATCGTCGCCATCCCGTTCGGCCTGCTTGATGCGGTAGGCATGGTGGGCTTCATCATTCATGATCAGGATGTTCTGCTTCCCGCCCACCTCACGCCCGAGGATGCGATTCACCAGGGACGTATCGCTCTCCACATAGCGGACGGATTCGACCGTCACCTTCTTGAGATTCCCTTCTTTGTCGCGATCCTCTTCAAGAATCGCGACCATGCCCGCTGCCACCTGCCGTTCCAAATCCTCCAACGTCAGATAGCGCGTCCCTCGGGCTGTGGTGGTCCTTGGGCCGATGGTGATCGTCTCTCTTGTGCGCACCGCAACCCCCGCCTTCACGACCTTGGCCCCCGTGCCCCCCACCTGGAGTCCTTGCGGTTCAAAGACATGCCAATTGGTGACCAGGACGCGTCCCTGCGTCAGCACCGGCATGAGATGCGGCGGCACGAGATCGCGGGTCCGATAGAGGCTCGCTTCTCCTGTTTCCGGCTTGAGCTCTCCCAGCCGGCTCTTGATGGTCACATTCGGGCAGACGATTAGCACCACATCGGAGAACCGCGCATCGCTTCGATCATTCACTTTATTGAGGATACTCCACGCTGCCAGCATCCCCATCACGGTGGTCTTGCCGGACCCGGTGGCCATCTTGGAGGCGTAACGAGTGAAGCCGGTAAAGCCTTGTCCCCGTTTCTCTTCGCTCACATCCTCTTGTGGAATCTCAAGGCCCTGACGGTAGTCGGCTCGGGCCTCCGCAAGGAAAATAATCGTCTCGGCCGCATCGAGCTGGGCAAAAAAGAGCCGCTGGTGCCGGCCATCGCGCCGCCACCACTGCAAGAGTTCGAGCGTCGTCCTGGTGACGCCCGGATACCCGTCCAACCGCCACTTCTTCACCTGTTCCCGAATGCGGTTGACGAGCGTCAGTTCAATAGCCGTCCCGACCGCGCTTCCGGTCTCCTTTTCTGGCTTGACCTTGGGATCGCGATAGAAGTACATCGCCGGTCGGCGTCCGGGCAGACGCTCCGGAGTTTCGCCTTCGACGATATGCCAGTGCTCTTGCGGCTCTTCGAAGGGACTATTAAGAATTGGTTCGGGAACTTCGTAGGCGCTCATGCGACGCAGGGCTATCTCGACAATGCCGCTTGTGGGGTCTTCCGGCCTTTGTCCGTCCGGTCGAAGTCGGCATCGAAGCTGACGAGGACCAGGTTGTGTTTCTCGGCGGCCACATATTGATAGGCGTCGTCGAAGTCCAGAGGAACCGATTTGCGTAAAGTGAGGATCTGTTTGAGACCGTCTGCATCGAGTCGGATTAACGCCACCCCCGACTCCTCCACGGTGTCTTGCAGAAAGTTCTGGAACAGGGCATCTTTCTTAAGACGAGTCAAAATAATGCCGATCGAGAACAGCGAGAAGTCTGTGAGGGCAAGATGCGGGCTTTCTATGTGCTGGAGAAAGTTGCGCGCCTCTTCTGCGCGCTCCTGGTCCAGGATAGCTTCCAGCCAAACATTGGTATCCACCAGGTACATTAATCGCCCCACCACTCCAAAGCCTTTTTTTGCAACTGCAGTGAGGTAAATTGGTCCCGGTACTCACGCAATCCACCTGCCCATTCCATCCGAAGGTGCTTACGCTTGGGCCGGACCTTTGTCTCGGCCAGGAACCGAGCGAAGTCTCGTACCTCCTCCTGAAGGTGCGGCGGTAACTCTCGGACCAATTCTTCCAAGGTTTTCATCGGTCACCTCTTCATAAAATCAGGGCGAGTCTACGCTAGCTTCTTCACCACCAGCAATTCATTGCCGCGATCATCGATCACCTTGACTGCGATCTGTTTATGCTCGCCCAGCTCGAACGGCGCGCTCGTGGTGCCGGACAGATGGTCCCACACGCTTTCCTCGTACTCGCCCTTGAGCGCTTTCTTGAGATTGTCCCAGGCGCCGGTACGGGGAAAGAAGGCCTGCGAGACATGAAAGCAGAGGTCGTTGTAATCCGTATCCAGGAACCAGGCCGGCACATCGTCACCGCTGCGATGGGTGACCTGCATCGTGATCGGATCGAACACATCCAAGCCGAGCAACTCGACCTGATAATGGACGCCCTCGCCCTTAGAGGGAGAGGGTTGGGGTGAGGGGGACTTTACCTTGTGAATTTTGACTTCCGGCTGTCCACAGACGCTGAAGATCTGGCTCGACCGCATGTTCTTGAGCAGATCGCCCATCATGAGATCGGGCGTGGCCTGCACATAGGTGGCCGGAACGCCCATCACGTCGCCGCACTTATCGACCAGAGTGCGGGCATTGGGCTGGATGGCAAAGCCGATCACATAGAGATGGGTGTAGTTCTTGGCGTGCGCTTCCCGCGCCGCTTCATACACCAGCTTTTCACTCACCGCGCCATTCTCCGGACCAAACACCAAGGCCACCGGATTGCCCGTGAGCGGGAGGCGACGGCCGCTCTTTTCTTCCGCCTCGTCAATCGCGTCAGCCAATGAGGGTTTCTGCCCCGACGCCGTCACAGAGACCATGGCCTCGGCAGACAGAGAAAGCGTCTTGGCAGGCAGGCGGACGTTTCGCAAGGTAATGGTCTTGTTCCCTTCGAGCCGCAGCATGGGACTCTTGCGCAGCACCTCAAGCATCCGATCCACAAATGAACTATAGGCTTCCGTGGACACAGCGCCCGAATCTTCGACGCCGTCCCCTTCCCAATCCACCGGCGTCGGAATCGTGGCCTCGACACAGAAGGGGCCGGAAACGCGGGTGATACTGTTCTGTTCTTCCGGCCGGTCCACCAGCACTTCTTCCGCGGAAGGCTCATTATTCGCAATGGACTTGAGCGTAATATGCGGCACGATCCCGCCGACTTCTTCGCCTTTCTTGTTCTGCTTACGCTTGTAGACGAATCCGCCCGCCGGACCACGATTGTTATCTTTCAGGTCGTACCAGGGGAACGTCGCCGTGAGCAGCCGTTGGCGGGCGAGGGCAAGCGGAACCCGGCTCGTATCAGCCGTGATCCAGCGCCGACCCCATTGCTCGGCGACATAGGCCGTCGTGCCGCTGCCGCAGGTGGGATCGAGCACCAGATCGCCGGGTGCTGTAGTCATCAGTATGCAGCGTTGAACAACTTTATAGTTGGTCTGAACAACATAGATTGGATCGGGATCACCATGAATATCATCCCAGAGATTCGAAAGGCTGACATAAGGCCAATCTGACCAAAAGACCACCCCACCAAGAGATTCGCCACCTCCATCAAAGAGCCTTCTCGCTTGTACCAGACGCTGCATACCTGCATCTGGATCATAAGTCCAATGTCGGTTTTTGCCACACTTGAATCGCTTGCCATTCCAGACAAAATCTTTACTTCTCTCGTTTTCATCTTGGCTCACTAACGGGTAATTCACGCGAGCCCATTTCCATCCCTTCGCGACTAAGCCTTCAACCTCCTCATCCTCCAAACCCTTCGTCCGCTTCATCTCCCAGGAAGGCGAGATAAGGGTATTGAATTTGGGGTCGTCCTCCGGCTTAGAGCGCTTTAGGAACACAGGTTGCACCTTGCAGGATGGTTTGTGCTTGGCATACCAAAGCAGATAATCGTTTACAGGATCGGTTGCAGTTGTTGCGCTCTTCTTCTTGAACACTATGGTTACAATACTGTTGTCGTTCCCAAACACCTCATCCATCACTTCCCTCACATGATGCAGATTTTCGTCGCTGATCTGGACAAAGATGCTGCCAGTGGCGTGAAGCAGATCGCGGGCGAGGAGCAGCCGATCTCTCAGATAGGTCAGGTAGGAATGTAATCCTTGTTCCCACGTATCCCGATAGGCCTGGACCATTTCCGGTTCGCGGGTCATGTCTTCGTCGTCATTGTGAGAGACATCGCGCTTGCGGACGAAGGGCTGAAAGTTCGAGCCAAATTTCACGCCGTACGGCGGGTCCATATAGATCATCTGGACTTGGCCGCCGAGCCCTTCGTAATGGAGCAACGAGTTCATGGCGACGAGCGAATCACCCAGCACCATCCGGTTCGTCCAGTTGTCCTGGTACTCGTAAGCCTTGAGGACTTGATCGGTAATCGACCGTTGCGGATCTCCGAACAGCTCAAACATCGACTGCTGCTGATCGCGTTTGTGCCCTGCCAGCGTTTCGATGATGGCTTTGGTCGAGAGCCGTTCATGGATAAAGAGCGGCAAGGTCGGCACATCGAACGACAGCCGCTCGGCTTTCCCGGCCCAATTTAGAAAGGGTTTGCTCAGCGCCTTGAGCTTTGAAGCTGCCGCCTTGGCATCTTCAAGACTCTTCGCATCCAGCACCTGCTTGATCAGCGACTCTCCTTGCTCGCGTGCGGGATTCTTGGCATCCCAATCCAGCGCCGGTGACAGGGACGAATCATAGCGGTAGGCCTTCGGCGGCTTTTTCTTCTTGAACTGCGCCTGCGTCCCCACCTCCGGCCGCATGAGGCTCCTTGCCTCCGGATGCTTGTACGGCGCCGTCTGCTGAATCTTCTTGGGTGATTTCGGCTTCTTCGCCTTCACGGTAATACCCGAGGATGTT
>DAISKX010000157.1:0-7517 GCA_036820725.1 Nitrospiraceae bacterium | reverse complement strand
TGCGAACCACCACTCACAACTCATGGCGGCGACGGTCGCGCCGGCGGAATCAGCTGCTACATCCCAAAGATCGGCTTGCCGCAGCGGCACAAAATACTGATGGACCTCGTCCGTCACTCCGTAGAGGGCCGAGGCGACGATCGTAAGCGCGACGGCTCGGGAGGCTGACCATGTCCCCCCGGCAAAGCGAAACGCTCGGTACCAGAGAATCCCGAAGACACCGTACGCGACCATGTGCTGGCTCTTATCACCCAAGTCCCGAAAAAATGACGGGAGCGTGTCGGGAAAGAAGGATTGAGAGGAGAGGTAGAAAATCAGTCCCGCATAACAGCCCACGGGTCCCCAATACCAAAGCCACCGCAACCGAGGATGGTTCGACCGTGGTCCATATTGTATGTGGGCAGTGTCGTCAGAACTCATGATGTGCCGCACTCTCTACGTAAAGGCCGAAGTATCGTACCCTGATCCACCGAACTGCGTCGCGCACCGCGATCGATGCCGTGTCGGAAGACCGTCGTTTCTTGAAACCCTTCCACCCCTATGACATACTGCCGGTGAGTCTGCAAGAAACTTCTCCATGAAAGACATCCGCCTCTCTTTCCTCTGGCACATGCACCAGCCGTATTACACGGATCCCGTCACGGGGTCCGCAAGTATGCCGTGGGTGCGCCTCCACGCAACCAAAGCGTATTTCGACATGGCATTTCTCATGGCCAAGTTTCCGGATGTTCATGCGACGTTCAATTTCACTCCGTCCCTTCTGTTGCAATTGGCAGAACTGGGCTCGGGCACCGTGACCGATCTCTTCTTGGAATATGCGCAACGACCGGCGGCAGATCTGGCGCCGGCCGAGAGAGCATTTCTCATCCGTCATTTCTATTCGGCCAATTGGGCGACCATGGTCCGCCCCTTTCCTCGTTATCATGAATTGCTCGTCAAGCGCGGCGCCGATATCCATGGACAGGATCTCGACAAGCTGACGCGGCAATTTTCCGTGCAGGATTTCCTCGATCTTCAAGTCTGGCACAATCTCGCCTGGTTCGGCTTCGGCACGATCCAGCGCTACCCGCGCCTTGCCGCATTGCGGCAGAAAAATCGAGGCTTCACGGAGGACGACAAGCGAGAGGTACTGGCACTCCAGCGGGCCGCGATCCAGGACATCGTCCCGATGTACCGTACCTTGGCGGACCGCGGGCAGGTGGAGTTGACGACCACGCCGTTTTTTCACCCTATTCTTCCGCTGGTGATCGATTCTGACTTCGCGCGCCGCGCCCGCCCGGACCTTCCCATGCCAGCCCGTTTTCATGCCCCCAACGATGCGGAAACACAGATCCGCCGCGCAGTGGAATACCATAGCCGGACGTTCGGCCGGCCGCCAGTCGGCCTATGGCCCTCCGAAGGATCGGTCTGCCCCGAGATGGTACCGCTTCTGCACAAAGCGGAGCTCCGCTGGTTTGCCACCGATGAAGGCATTCTAGCCCGTTCTTTTCATTTGGCCGGTCGATACTGGAATCGGCAGCACGATCTCTACCAACCCTACACGGTGGGTACGGAAGGCCAGACCATGACCATGGTGTTTCGAGATCGGGAGTTGTCCGATAATTTCGGATTCGTCTATCACAAAACGACCCCCGACTCGGCGGCCGACGACGTCCTCCGGCGGGTGCGTGATATCGCCATGCACGTCCACGGAGAGCAGGCGATCATCCCGATCATTCTGGATGGGGAAAATCCGTGGGAGCATTATCACGACGGAGGTGAGCGATTTCTGTCGCTCCTGTACCACGCATTCAGCGGCCCGGGATTTCAGGCGGGAGAAGGGGTCCGGATCGCCACGGCGACATTTGCATCTGCCTTGGAAGCCGTTCCACCGACCCAGCACCTGGACCGCCTCCATTCCGGCTCCTGGATCAATCAGGATTTTAAGATCTGGATCGGACATCCGGAAGACAATCGCGGCTGGGATCTTCTTCAACATACGCGAATGCGCCTCGCCGCAGTCACGCCGACCCTTCCCCCCGAACAGGCCGACGCTGCATGGGAAGAGCTGTATGCGGCGGAAGGCAGTGATTGGTTCTGGTGGTACGGCGATGATTTCGACACCGATTACAAACAGGAGTTCGACCGGTTGTTTCGCACGCACCTCCGCAACGCCTGGACCCGTGCGGGCCTGACGCCACCCGACCTGCTCAACCAATCCATCATCCAAGCACGGACTCAGACGCACGTGGATACGGTGCAATTGCCGATCGCATTCCTGTCTCCGGTGGTCGACGGACAGGTCACGACGTTTTTCGAATGGCGCGGAGCCGGGACCATCAATCCCAATCCACCATTAGGCGCCATGTGGAAAGCCGAAGACATTTTCACGGCGATCCTGTTCGGGTTCGACCGGGATCACCTGTACCTGCGCCTCGACCCGGATGAGCGTTCGGTTTCGCGTCGGAATCTCCTCGCCGTCGACATACTGATCACCTCGAAAGAGCGGCAGGACAAACTCAGCTTTACGCTGGATCCCTCGGAGGCCGAACGAGTCATCCTCTCGAGTTCCACAGCTTCCGGCGAGTACCAAGAGAGGCTGTTCTCCGGAAGAATGGCTTGCCGCGCGATCATTGAGTTGGCCATCCCATTCAACGATTTGCAGATCGAAGTCGGACAGGACTTGCGGCTCAGCCTCCTCGTCCTGGAAAAACACCTGGAAGTCGCACGTTATCCCTACCATAATCCCGTGATTTTTCCGCGGCCAGGAGACGATTTTGAAGCGGCCATGTGGAGAGTCTAGAAGAAAGTACGATTTGGTAATTTCACGATTGGGGTGATCCAGCGATGTGTTGATCGAAATGGATTCGCTTCTCACACTTCACCCAGATCACCAAATCATTAGCTCACACTTTCTTGAGGAGCAGACATGCCTGAATTGCGTCGAGATCCGATCGTCGGGCGGTGGGTCATCATTTCTACGGAACGAAGCGGACGGCCGCGCGATCTCTATACGACGCCGGCACAGTCACTCGCGGTCACGCTTTGCCCCTTTTGCCCCGGACAGGAACGGTTGACCCCCAAAGAGATTCTGGCATACCGCCCGCAAGCGGCCGAGGGCAATGGCCCGGAATGGTCCGTGCGTGTGGTGCCGAATAAATTTCCTGCGCTCCAAGTGGAAGGAGATATGGGGCGCGAGGGGCTCGGATTGTACGATCGTATGAACGGCGTGGGCGCGCACGAGGTGATCATCGAAACCTCAAACCACAAAGAAGCGCTGGCCGACATGCCGGTCAAGCACATTGAGAATGTCCTCTGGGCCTATCGCGATCGTATTCTAGATCTGAAGAAGGATCTCCGTCTGCGCTACATTCTGATCTTCAAGAATCACGGCGCCACAGCAGGCGCGACCCTGGAACACAGTCATTCGCAGCTCATCGCCCTGCCGATCGTCCCCACGAGCGTGATGGAAGAGATCCAGGGGTGCCGTGCCCACTACGAGCAGAAGGAGCGCTGCATCTATTGCGACATCGTGCGGCAGGAATCTGCGGAAGGTGCCAGAATCGTCGCCGAAAATGTGGAATTCCTCTGTCTGACGCCCTATGCCCCTCGCTTTCCCTTCGAAATGTGGATTTTGCCCAAGCGGCATGCCGCCAACTTCGAAGAGAGCCAGAGGACTCAATTCGAATTCTTGGCCTCGATCCTCTCTGAAGTACTCCGTCGGCAAGACAAAGTCCTGGCCCGGCCAGCATACAATTTCGTCCTGCATAGCTCCCCGCTGCAAGAGCGCACCGGCGAATTTTATCACTGGCACCTTGAAATTATTCCCAAACTCACCCAAGTCGCAGGCTTTGAATGGGGGACTGGATTTTACGTCAACCCCGTCGCCCCGGAAGAGTCGGCCAAGGCCTTGCGCGAAGCCGATCTTTAACCTAACTCCTAGAAATTCCTACTAAAACTCAGGCTGAATCGTATGCAGGGCGAGAGTGGTCGGTCATTCGGCTGGACGAACCCCTCACACCCTCCTGAATTTTGTCCAGTCGACACCCTTGTAATGGGGAATACCCGGGGCGTACAACTGACTGGTACCAGGGGATTCTTACGATCCTCCCCTATTAATTAATACTATCTTGCCGGCTTGGCCTTATCGGGATAGTGATGAAGCGCGGATTGAAGGCTCAGAATCCGAATTTTCCGGACCCCATTTTCAGCGCACTCGAACACAAGAATGAAAAATTCAAGAAACTCGCATGGGTGGCCGGGTTCCTTTTGGTCTGTGTCCTCGCCGTGTTGATTCTCGAACTTTCCGGCGTCATCAAGTACTAGCCTCCTCCCCCCTTTCTTCTGGTAGGTCTGCACCCGTACATGACATAGGATCTTGTCCATTTTGGGGGTCGCAACAGATTCGCGGGTGTCAAGCAGCCGCATATTCAATCAACACGCGTTCGAAGTGCGAACATTGGGCATGTAACGTTGTTCTTGAAGCGTCGCTCATGTCTCGTCTATCGGAATACGTCATCCGTCAAGCGTCAATCGTCACCCGGTGGAACAAGATGGCGTCTCGTTTTATTCACCCATTCCGGTTGACGAATCACGGTTGACGGAACTTCGCCGCTTCACGACTTCCGCAGCCGCACACTACTGTGCAGTCATACAGTCGTTGTGCAGACTCTTCGCTCTTTATCTAGAGACGCATTTGCAATCCCCATTCAGCCCGCCTTATGATCGCTCGTATGGTCGTGCAACTGAGTCATCCTCATCGAGAAGTTGAGATCAAAGGTCCAAAGCGGGTGCGCGAGATGTTGCGGGATTTGAATCTCGTTGTGGAGGCGCATCTTGTCATCCGCGGTGACGAACTCATGACCGAGGATGAGGTCATTGCAGACGCAGATCACATTGAAATCAGGCCGGTTATATCAGGCGGAAATGAGGAATGAGGAGTGAGGGATTAGCGATGGAAGACCTGATGGAACGCATATTCATTCCACATTCCTCATTCCTCATTTTGTAATCCCATGAACTGCACGAGGTGTCCCACCAGTACGAAAGCTGTGATCAGCCTGCCGCGGCATAATGCCGCATTTTGCAAGGCCTGTTTCACGACGTTCGTGCACGAGCAGGTCGCCCGCGCGATCAAATCGCAGAAAATGTTTTCGAAGGACGACCGGATTCTCGTGGCCGTGTCGGGTGGAAAAGACAGTCTCGCGCTCTGGCACATTCTGCTTCAACTCGGATATCGGGCGGATGCGCTTTATGTCAATCTCGGGATCGGAGAATATTCGGCGCGTTCCTATCAAAAAGTACAGCGTTTCGCCGAGACGGTCGGTACCACGCACGGGGCGACCCTCCTGACACATGTCGTCGAACAGGAAGAAGGCGCCGGCATCCGTGAACTCTCGAACATCTTGCACCGGCCGACCTGCTCCACCTGCGGCACGATGAAGCGTTATCAATTCAATCGCGCGGCGGTGGAGCAAGATTATGATGTCATGGCCACGGGGCATAACCTCGATGATGAAGCGGCCCGTCTCCTGGGAAACGTGCTGCACTGGCAGGAGGAATATCTGGAGAAGCAGGGGCCCACGCTTCCCGCCTCCGTGGAAGGATTTGCCAAGAAGGTCAAGCCGTTGTACCGGCTGTCAGAGCGGGAACTGGCCGCCTATTCGGTCGTCAATAAGATCGACTATATTGTGGAAGAATGTCCCATGGCGAAGGGGTCCAAAACGCTCCTGTACAAGGAAGTCCTCAACCGGCTCGAAACGGAATCGCCCGGCACCAAGCAACGCTTCTATTGGGGGTTCCTTGAAAAACAATCCCGCGGCGAAGCTGCGCCCGCTTCAATGGAAGAAAAAGACCAGCGGACACTCCATCCCTGCCGGACGTGCGGACAACCGACCAGTGCGGAGACCTGCTCGTACTGCAAGATGATGGCGAAAGCAAAAACGGCGACGCCGAAGTAGCCGTCCTTTCACTCCTCTCGATCACCACCTCGCCTTTGCTACTTGAGACGCGTCGCCCCGAAAAGATCTGTTCATATATTGCGGCACACCATGTTCCGTCAGAAACCAGCCGGCGATGGACAGACGTTTGTGTTCACCAACAACCGGGTCAACGCGGCAGACCCGGTGAAAACGGGGGACGGTGAACAGCACGAGCGACCCCGCTTCCGGAGCTACGCAATGACTGATGACCAGCCGGGGGCGCTCCGATCCGGGCTGCGGTTCAGCCGAATAGATCATCAATTCCCCGCCCCAATCCGCCTGCCATTCGTCATGCATATAACCGATCAACGCTAATCGCCGCAGGACGCTCCGGTGCGAATCCCCCGGTGCGATCTGGCCTTCTTGCGCCGTGTCGTCGTGCGTCAGGAGACAATCACCGGCGCCGTACGAGTAATAGCTGAAACTCATGCGCCGGCCGGTCATGTCGGAAAAGGACTCCATATAGTTCTGAATGCAGGGGAAGCCAAGTTTGTCCAGCAGGCGTGTTGCCTCTGGCGAGGCCATAGGAGCCTTTCGCCAATTACCGCTATTGGGAAATGCGGCGTGGACGTGCGGCATCTCTTTGAGCGATTGCCACGGGGCTTGGGCCATCCCCTTGCGAAACGCTTTCCGTTCGGAGGCATCCCAAAACTTTTCTATGATAAGGACCGGGTCGTGATGAAATGAAAATGTGGATGGATCAAAGTTGGACCAGGAGACCTTCATTACTCCTCCCCTAGTTCATGCGTAGCACCATCGTGTCGCAACATGAGACGTATATGACATGCAAGCGCCGGTCCGTCCTTCAACTCCGCGTTGGATGCTGGTTCACGCCTATCCACTGTGAGCATAGAGCCATTTCGCACTGTGCACGCTGTGCGAATCCGCTCTTACATTCTCTATCATCGTCTACGTATTGAGCTGTATACGAACCAGATACGCACGAACATGTGTCATAATGATGCAGCATCGTTTGACGAGGTCGGGTTTCTTCTTGTGATTGTCACTGCATACCGGGAGTCGCTCAGCCTGAAAGCTGGCCCTGACAGAGGCGGCCGGATCCCGTGACTGGAAGACGAACAAATTCGAGACCCACGATAAGATGCCTCCTCGTCGTTCCCATTGATCTATTAGAAACGGGGGCGTGTGCGGAGTTCGGTCGCCACGCGTAGTTGGCCGGCTCATATCGGAGGTGCTTGAGAGAATCAATTGCAGCATCTATCCTCCCGGCATGGTCACGTCCGAAAATTGCCAGAACTTGGCCGCCGGATAGGGCATAGTAGAGTGTATGGAACAGCTCGCCCCGGATGTCTGCTACCGAGCACTCCAGACGCGCGATTCGCGTTTCGATGGACGCCTGTTCGTCGGCGTCACCTCCACCGGGATCTACTGCCGTCCGATCTGCCCGGCACGGACGCCCAAGCGAGAGAACTGCCGATTCTTCCCTACCTCCGCTGCCGCCCAAGAGGCTGGCTTTCGTGCATGCCTTCGCTGCCGTCCCGAAATCTCGCCCGAACTGGCCTGCTGGCGCGGCACCTCGAATACCGTCTCCCGAGC
>DAISKX010000156.1:0-7531 GCA_036820725.1 Nitrospiraceae bacterium | reverse complement strand
CCACCTCAGCATGCAGGGGTGACGGTTCCCGTCGAGCAGGTGGGGGTGCAGTGGTCCTGCAGGCTGCAGCCGATCATCAGCAACTACACCACAGCGAACAAGATCGGGCCGATCCGAACCCCATTGCCGGAAACGATCTATGCCTATCTCCTCGATCATCCCCCTATGGCTGCTGCCTTGGTGAACCGCCTCGACCTCGGTTTGTATCAGGCTGCAGCGCGAAAGCCTGATCGGTTCTGGGTGACTGACGGCGAGGGGACGGAAGGTGAAGTCGAATCGGTCTATCAGGATCGCACCACGCGGATCTACTATCTGGAAGGGAGCCATAACGGGACGTTCTTGCCGCAGATGACTGGTAAAGCCGTGGTGTTGCTCAGAATGCGCCCCGTGAAGGACCCAAAAGGAACCGAAGCAGTCGAGACGACGCTGGTGTCGTACATCCAACTGGACAATACCTTGTTATCGGGATTGCTGTCTCTCCTTCGCCCGCTGATTGGGAAAGTGGTGACCCGCCAGCTCATGAAGGGATTCGATGCGGCCAATCACTTAAGTCAGGTGATGCTCCAGCATCCGGATCGGGTCTTGTTTGAAGCCACAGATCCTCCCGCGTTGCCGGACCATGAGGTGGCGTTTTTGAAACAGGCGTTGTCGACGCTTCACGAGGCCGCCAGCTCCAGCCCCACCAAGACGACCTCTCCATGACGACCGCCCGAAGCTTTTTTCTCCTCTGCACCATCGGAATCTTCTGTTTCATCAGTTACAACCTGATACGCATGCCCGTATTGGCCCTGTTTGCCGAATCGCTCGGCGCAAGTCCGGAACGGATCGGCCTGATCGTGTCGGTTTCCACTTTGACCGGCGTGTTCCTCAAACTCCCCTCCGGCGCCTTGTCGGACATTTACGGAAGACGACTCCTGCTTCGCATCGGAGTCGTGGCGTTCGGCCTTCCACCATTCATCTACCCCTTCGTATCCGATCTCAACGTATTGACCGGCTTGCGATTCTTTCACGGTCTCGCGACCGCTATCTTCGCCCCGAGCGCATTGGCGACCGTGGCCGAACTCTATAAGGAACGCCGCGGAGCAGCCTTGGGCACCTACACGGCTTGTACCCAATCGGGCGCGCTCCTCGGGCCTTTCATCGGAGGTTGGCTCGTCTATACAGCGGGGTTTCCCGCCGCATTCGTGACGGCCGGCATCTTCGGCTGTATCGCCCTGATCATCTTTTTCAGCCTCCATCTCAATCCACCAACCCCCGTCGTCAAAGAAAAGGGGTTGGCCCCTGTGCTGGCGGAGATGATGAAGGGCTTCGCTGCCGTCGCCCGGAACCGCAAAGTCCTGATCACCAGTTCGACCGACGCGGCTAAGATGATTGCCAACGGCGCACTCATGGCGTTTCTCCCGCTCTACGGCATCTCGGTCGGATTGAATCCCGGTGAGGTCGGACTGCTCTTCAGCGTGCAGGCTATTACATCCTTCCTCTCCAAACCCATCATGGGCCGCGTATCGGATCGCGTGGGAAGACAACCGCTGATCGTCATTGGCTTAGTCATCTGCGCCGGAACATTCCTGTGGATCGCCCATACGACGAGTTTCACCCTGTTACTCGTCCTGGCCGCAGGCTTCGGTTTTGGAGAGGCCGTGGTGTCCTCGTCCTCATCCGCACTGGTCGCCGATAGTTCAGAATTCAAACGGCTCGGCGCAGGGATGGGGATGCAGGGGACGATTATGGATATCGGACATGCCAGCGGACCGTTGTTGGCCGGAGTGCTTATTGCGCGATTGAACTACCAAGCGGCATTCTTCATCATTGCCGGGATCCAACTGGTTGCCGCAGCCGTATTCTGGGTCACCATGAGGAAGACGGTTCGCTAACCGGTGAATGGGAGCGTGTAGCTGATAGCTGATAGCACGAGCAAAGAGACATGGACTTGCTTGTGCCATACGCCATTAGCCATAAGCTCTGTTCCCCAGCCTGCGAACGACGCGTGATGGAAACCGGCACAGCGGTGTGTCGGAGGTTGCAGTAAGCCGTCACGAATCGTGCGGGCTAATGCTATAATGCGCGAACTTTCGGGCGGAACATCGGCATCCATGAATGACCGGTAACAAGTGGATTCAAAATTCGAAACGGGCGATGTCGTCGTGGGACTGTTGGCCGCGGTCGGCGTTGTCATCCTGATCATCGTATTCGTGTGGGTATTCCGGCAGGTCATGGTGAAAAAAGAGTAATGGCCGGCGGCCTGTAGAACGCATCTCATCTCCATGAAGACCACGTATGTTTAGCGGCATCGTCGAAGAAATGGGCGCCGTGACCACTCTGTCGAAGGGGATGGCCGGTACTCGACTCAACATCATGGCCTCGACGGTGCTGGACGATCTCACGATCGGAGCCAGCATCAGTGTGAACGGCGCCTGCTTGACCGTCGTCGCGAAAACGGACAAAGACTTCTCGGTCGATGTCTCGCCGGAAACCCTCACTGTCACCACACTGGGCTCCCTGTTATCCGGCACTCCCGTGAATCTGGAGAGGGCCATGAAGTTGAACGAGCGCATCGGCGGTCACTTGGTTTCCGGCCATGTGGATGGGGTAGGAGCCATTCGCAGCCGACATCCCGACGGCAACGCACTCGTTCTGGACATTGAGGCGCTCCCAGAAGTTCTGCGGCACTGCGTTCCCAAGGGATCGATTACCGTGGATGGAATCAGCCTGACGATCAACAACGTCGCCGATCGGTCCTTCACCGTGTCGATCATTCCCCATACTGCAAAAGTGACGACGCTCGGATTGAAACAGGTCGGCGATCTAGTCAATCTGGAATCGGACCTGATCGGCAAGTACGTCGAGCGGCTCATGCAAGAACGCGGCATTCTGCCAGCCAAACCCACCCCGGTCATCGATAAAGACTATTTGAAGAAGCGGGGATTGCTCTGAATCGCGGCTCGCCTGCGTGCTCAAAGGTAATGCGCAGTCTCGGCTGACGAACGGTGCGCGAACTTGGTCGCACCATAATGCGTCGGATCAAGGCAGCCACTGGGCTGGTTCGTTCTCCGCGTGCTCCTATGAAACTGCGCCGCGACGTCGCAATGCCGTCGCACCGCGATACATCAGCCTGTTCCACCAGCAAGTCCCGCTATGGTACCACCCTCATCGCGCATCCGTTCCATCCGAGACTAAAGAGCAGGTCTAAACAGTCGTCTCGTTGACTGCTTCCAAGATCGGCCTCGTCCACGCGCAACGGCACTCCACACGTCGACCTCGGCCGCTGTGATGAGAGTGCCGCCTCCGGCAACAAAAGGTCTCACAGTGAAAAATCCAATCCGTCCTACCTCACATGTTGGAAGTACAAGAGCGATGATTCCGAATGTGGCACCTGAGAACCTTGGGCAGCCTGATCTAAAGCTGGCGAGCTTTGAGCTATGGATCCATGGGCGGCAGTTTCCTGGGCAACCGATTACGATGACGGAAACTGGCTGTTGGTCACCGCCCATTGCGGGTCCTCTTGTGCCAGTGTTTGGGCTAATGGTGCGTTTCTTATGGTTGTAGACATCATGCGGTGAGACCTCAAACCGCAAATCTAGAGCCACTAGAACCTGAAATCAGTCTGAAAATTGAGTCGACAGATCGCTTGGGACATCTAAGGGTACAAGTAGAAATCACTCCGGACCACCTTAGAGAGTCGCATACCATGGAGTTCGAGATTGATCAAAGCTACCTCCCGGGCATCATCGACCAGTGTGTACTGATTGCGCACGGATATCCAGTGCGCGGGAAAACGGCGTGACATTTTCTGACCCGCTATGAAAGCCTAGATCAACTACCCTCAAGCTCCCCGCATCTCCGACCGATACGATAGGGAGAAATCAGTATGTCCGACCAGAAGCAACCATCGCTCAGAATCCTGTTCGTGGACGATGCGCCGGAAGTCCTGCAGCACCTCCGGCGCTCGCTGGCTCCTATGACATCCGAATGGGACATGCACTTCTATGCGTCCGGCAAGGAAGCATTGTCCTTCCTTGATTCGACGGAGTGCGACGCGGTGGTCAGTGACATGACGATGCCTGAAATGGATGGAGTGAAACTCCTTGCGGAAGTACGGGTCCGGCGGCCTCATGCCGTGAGGATCGTGCTGTCGGGAGATACGAGCCAATACAACCACGTGCGGTCATCTGCGGTGGCACATCGGTTTGCCACCAAACAGGCGGCCATCGAAGATCTCAAGGCGACGATCGTCCGGTCCTGCGCGTTGCGTGCGTGGCTCAACGACGAATCGCTGCTCGACGTGGTGAACGGAGTCAAAACATTGCCCAGTCTGCCGTCGCTCTATCAGGAGTTGATGCAGGAAATGCAATCGGCCAACGCCTCCTTGAAGAAGGCCGCCAGAATCGTGGGCAAAGATATCGGCATGGTCACCAAGATTCTCCAGCTGGTGAATTCAGCCTTTTTCGGCCTGCGTACCCATGTCACGGAGCCCGAACAAGCCGTTGCGCTGCTCGGATTTGACACCATCAAGTCGCTCGTACTTTCGATGCAGGTCTTCTCGCAATTCGACCAAACCAAGGTGCCATCATTCTCCCTGGAGGATGAGTGGCAACATGGGTTGACGACCGGCGCCTTCGCACGAACGATTACCAAATCGGAGGGGGTGGAGCAGACCGTCCTCGAGGAATCGTTCACCGCCGCACTCCTGCACGACGTAGGCACCGTGATTCTTGCCACCAATAGACCGGATGACTATACGCGCGTCGTCACGTTGATGGCAGAGAAACATCTGGCGGATTGGCAGGCCGAACAGGAAGTATTCGGGGCCACTCACGCGCAGGTTGGGGCCTATCTCCTCGGGATGTGGGGACTGGGTGACGCGATCGTTGAAGCCGTGGCCTATCATCACCGTCCGATGGACTGTCTCCATACTCACTTCAATGCCTTGACCGCCGTGCATGTCAGCAACAGCCTCGCCGAGGGCAGGCGTCGATCCGCCGGTGGTACGCCGGTTGAAACACACTTGGATCAAGCCTATCTAGAGCGAGGAAAGTGGTCGGAACGCATCCCTCAGTGGGAACAGGTCTGCGCTGATCGGTAAGCCCATCCGTTCTTCGATCCTCCACATCCCTGCACTGAATTATCGCTCGCCCGTTCGGCCGCCGGCATGGCTCCACTTCAACGCGCCAATCTCTTGACCTGAGCACCAGTGGAAAGGTAGGTAACTAGCTACACATGTCCTATCTATCCCTGTCACGATTGCAGTCGATGGTGTATCCACTGGGACGCGGGTTGTCGCTTCAACTGCTGATCGGTGCGTTGATCGTCGCATGGGCAAGTCCGGCGCCGGCTGCAACAGTCTCAGTCGATCCTACGGTGCGTGAAGCTCCCGTAAGACATCGCGCCAATGGCTATCTGGTCAGTTTCGAACCGGAGGGTCCGTCGGATGAATTGGTCGGACCTCTTCACCCGACCAGCTTCCGGGGCAGCGCGGGGTATGTCCTACGCAATTACGATCGGCTGCGGCGGTTAGGTGTCGATGAGTTTCAGCTGACATTGGGATTGGTGTTTTCCGACGTGGCGAGCAGCATTTTCAATATCAATCGGATCGGGAAGGATGACGACTACGCTCCCTGGACCGCCCACGTGCATCGGGTCATCGATCAGGTCCAAGCCAGACAGCTGACGGTGCTCTGGGATATCTATAACGAGCCGGACCTCGCCGCAACTCCGATTGCCCGCAACGACCGCCTGAAGGAAGGTTGGCGGTTGGCATACGAGATCATCAAACAGCGCCTGCCCGATGCGATCATCGTCGGGCCCAGCGTCGCGTACTATAATACGCTCAGGCCCTTTCTCGAATGGAGCCGGGATCATGATGTGTTCCCTGATGTGGTTGCCTATCATGAATATGGAGACCCAGCAGATGCCCTGTCATATCTCGACGACCTCCGGGAATTCCTAACGGAGAACAAACTCACGCGGCCAATTTCAGTCAACGAAATACTTGGTCAGGAATTTTGGACCATCCCCGGGTACATCGCCGGCGTCTTGGCCGTCTACGAGCGCGCCGGGATCCTCAGTGCCATGCATGCCTGCTGGCCGGATCAGCATGACACGAGTCGCTACGGGCAGGAGAACACCTGCGAGAATCCCACCCTGGACGGCTTACTCTTCATCGATCGTGAAAACAAGCGGCCCGGGTGGCACATCTATAAGGCCTATGCCGACATGAAAGGGGAACGGATCTTTACCATGACCGACTCACGCGCAACGCATGCGCTGGCGGCCATCGATCCCGAGACACGGACCATGCGCATCCTGATCGGCAAATACGGGGAACCATCGACCGATGCCACCACGGTCGTCGTCAAGAATCTCGCACAGGCCGCTTTTCTCAATGGTGCCCGCCGGATTCACGTGCGGGCGGAACGCATTTCCGATGTGGGGTCCGGGCCGCTCGAGACACTCCCGGTGACAATGGAGACCGATATCAGCATGGATGGGGAGGAGGCGCGGCTCATTCTTCCCGACTTCGGGCGAACGGATGCCTATCACATCATGATTCATCCCGCTGACCTGACGCATGAACAGGCGCCGTGATAATCGTGGATGAATTTTCTTTGCACGTATCCGCCAATACGTTCCAACCTTGACAGTGCCGCCGCCGCCTCGGTAAGATGAGGCTGCCTTTAAGGCTCATCCGGTGAGGTGAGCAAGGAGTACAAGATGGATCGCGGCGCCACGCCGTCCGACAATGCGACCTTCTCATCTGATCGGGTGAGGAGGTTTTTTTATGTCCGGCATGCGCCGACACCCCGGCGGTGATGATGGCTCAGCAACAAGAACGCATTGTCATGGATGTCGGCGATATCAGCCGGGCGCTGTCGAGAATCGCACACGAAATTTTAGAGCGGAATAAAGGCACCAAAGGATTGGCGCTCGTCGGGATCCGCACCGGGGGCGTCCATCTGGCCCATCGACTGGTGAAACGTATCCGCGATATCGAAGGCACACAGGTGCCGATCGGGGAGTTGGATATCACACTCTATCGAGACGACCTGGCGATGCGAAAGAATCAGCCTATCCTCCGAAAAACGACGGTCCCGTTTCACATCTCCGACATGAAGGTCGTGCTGGTGGACGATGTCTTGTTCACCGGCCGCACGATTCGCGCCGCCATGGACGGTCTGATCGATCTGGGGCGGCCGTCCGAAATTCAGTTGGCCGTGCTCGTCGATCGAGGACATCGCCAACTGCCGATCAAGGCAACCTATATCGGCAAGAATATTCCGACCTCGCGTGAAGAACTCGTACACGTCTTTCTCGAAGAAGAAGGCGAAGAAGATCGCGTCGCGATCATCAAGGCTTAAACCGGAGAACGTCGTGGGCCTCAAACATAAGGATCTCCTCAGCCTGGCCTCACTGTCGGTAGACGACATCCACCTCGTCCTGGACACTGCAGAGTCCTTTAAGGAAGTGTCCGGTCGCGACATCAAGAAAGTGCCCGCCTTGCGCGGCAAGACGGTGGTCAATCTCTTCTTCGAAC
>DAISKX010000155.1:0-7613 GCA_036820725.1 Nitrospiraceae bacterium | reverse complement strand
TCTCGAATGGGACTGGAGAATTTGATCCAAGCGATCGCGCGTCTGGAGGGCGGCGATGAGCGGCCATTGGTCCTCGTCGGCGGCGAGGGGCCACTTCACGTGAAACTTGAGCAACTCGTTCACAGGCACCGATTAAGTAACCATGTAAAGCTCCTGGGATTTGTTCAGGAGGATCAACTACCCCTTTACTATCAAAGCGCAGACTTGGTGGTGATGCCGACGCTTCAACTCGAAGGATTCGGGCTGGTGACCGTCGAAGCGATGGCCTGTGGGACGCCGGTGCTGGCCACGCCGGTTGCCGCATTGCCGGAAGTGGTGAATCGCATTGATCCTCTGTTGGTAGCCGAAGGCACCGACGCAGCCTCTTTGGCCACGGCGATTGCCAAGATCATCGGCCGGTTCCGCACCGATCCCGAAGAGGCTCGTCGCTTATCGCGCAAGAGCAGGCAGCTTGTCGAGACAGTCTATAACTGGGACCGGCACTGTGCGGATCTTGAGGGCCTCATTCAAGACGTCGCAATGGTCAGGGCACGGAAAGCCGCGTAGCTTGGGGAGTATGGGACGTCACACGGTCATTCACGTCATTACCCGCCTGGACTATGGGGGGTCTGCTCAGAACACCATGCTCACCACGTTGGGGCACCATCGCGATGTGTTCACGCCATTGATCGTGGCAGGGTTGCCGGGTCGATGGGATGCGCAGGGCGGACAACCGGCCACGGAGATGAACTGCCGGTTGTTGGATCGAGCAGGCATTCGGTGGCATCTGGTCTCGACGCTGGTTCGCCCCATTCGGCCGCTCGAGGATTTCCGCGCCCTCTGGGAACTGATCAGACTGTTTCGCCGTGAGAAGCCGGCCCTCGTGCACACCCATACCTCCAAGGCCGGAGTGCTGGGGCGGATCGCCGCATGGATGACCGGTGTTCCGGCCATCGTCCATACACCGCACGGCCACGTCTTCTATGGTCATTTCGGTCGGATGCTGACGTGGGTCTTCTTGCAAATGGAACAGGTGCTGAGCCGGCTGACTCACCGCCTGATCACCCTGACCGAATCGGAACGTGATGATCATCTCCGTCACGGCGTGGGACGACCGGAACAGATTGCCGTCATTCCGAGTGGGATCGATCTGGAAAACTTTCGCAAGCTTATCGCCGTACGTAAGGAACGTCCCTCATCGTTCACGTGTCCTTCCGATGCCGTCGTTATCGGCTCGGTGGGCTGGTTGACGGATATCAAGGGGCATCGCTTCTTGATCGAAGCGTTTGCCCGGGTGAAAGCGATCCATCCGTCCCTTCATCTCGTCATTGTCGGAACCGGACCTCTAAAAGAAAACCTTTCAGCCCTGGCAACGAGACTCGGCGTACACCACTCCGTACAGCTGTTGGGTCATCGGAAGGATATCGATCTCTGTCTCAAGGGGATAGACGTATTCGTGTTCCCGTCACTCAATGAGGGGATGGGGCGTGCACTGATTGAAGCGATGGCGGCGGGATTGCCGGTCGTCGCGACGCGGGTGGGCGGCATCCCGGCTCTGATCGATTCCGGCTCAAATGGGATGCTGGTTCCTCCTGCAGATGTGGAGGCATTGGCGGCAGCGCTACGAACGCTCATTGACCAACCGCAGTTTGCCAAGCAATTGGGCGAGCGCGCTCATAAAAGTATTACGGAACGATTTACGGTCGGGCACATGGTGCAGTCGATTGAAACGCTGTACCAGGATACGTTGACGGAGCGCCACGTATGGTAAGCGCTGGGATGCAAGATGGGGGAGTCACGGGTCTTGATGTGTAGAGCAGCGCTCATTGCATGGTTGGCGGCGAGTCTTGCATGGGCCATGGGGACGGCCAGTGCGACAGCTGATGCGCAGGTGTCTAAACCTCTGGTCACCGCAATCCATGTCCATAGCACCGCCAGTACCGGCACGCTGGATCTCGATGCCTTGGCCGAGCAGGCAGAACGTCTCGGAATCGAGGCACTGTTACTATCCGAGAATCTGGCTCTTCGATACGAGTACGGGCTGGAACCGCTCAGAGGAACATTTAAAATAGCACTATCTTTTCCATCGCTTATCTCGCATGGAGTGAAGCGATACTTAAAGGAAGTGCACGATGCACAGGCCCGCCATCCCCACGTGTTGCTCATTCCGGGGTTGGAAGTGGCTCCGCACTACCATTGGACTGGTTCCCTCTGGACTCGTGACTTGACGATGCACGACGCGCAAAAGAATTTTTTGGTCTTCGGCCTCCATGAGGCAGAAGACGTTGCTGCCCTCCCGGCTCTTGGCAATTTCTCTTCATACCGGTACAGTCCGTCAGCCTTAGCAGGTTTATTGCCTGCCTTGCTCGTCTTGCCTGCAATGAGAGGTTGGTATGAACGTCGCCGTTCTTCGCGGAGAATCGATAATCCCGGCCGTCGAGGGAAGAGACAAACCGGTGCGATCGGATTGGCCATGTTGGGAGCGTTCCTTCTCTTCAACGGATGGCCGTACAGCTCACCACAATTCAGTCCTTACGATGCCGAGGCAGGATACCAGCCGTATCAGACTTTCATCGATGCCGTGAATGAGCGGAACGGGCTGGTGGTCTGGTCCCTTCCGGAAGCACGGGATCTCCGCACGATCTCTGCGAGAGGAGTCGGAGCCGTCACCATTCGAACCGATTCCCATCCCGATGCGCTTCTTGCGACCGATGGCTATGCAGGATTCGGCGGATTGTATCAGGAAGCCCGGCAGGCCACCGTCCCCGGCGGGACCTGGGATCAACTCATTGACCAATTTGTCACAGGAGCGCGAGTTGTTCGTCCCTCCATGATCGGAGAGATTGCCTTTCACAGCCAGGACCACGCGGGGAAAGAACTGGATCAGGTGTTGACGGTGCTGTGGGTCAAGGAGCAGACGGAAGCCGGCGTGCTGGAAGCCGTACGTAACGCGAGAGGCTATGCGGTCGAGCGATACCGACCCGATTTCCGGCTTGTACTTGAGACGATCTTCCTTCAATCCGTCACCGGATCTCCTCGCAGCATGATGGGCGACACGCTGCTCATCGGAGACGGTCAGGGCGTCAAGGTTGAGGCCAAGATCTCGACGACCGATCGTCGACCCCATACACTCACGGTCAGATTGATCCGATCCGGCCAGGTGATCGACCGGTTGGACGGAACGACTCCGCTCGACTATGAGTTTGTGGACCGCGCTGTTCCGTCCGGACCACGCTCGGCGTACCGGCTGGAAGTCACAGGCGGGCAGACCGGAGAACTCTTGACCAATCCGATCTATGTGGAAGTAAAGGCGCCCATACATCAGAGCTGAGATGCGTATCACCATTCACCAACCGCAGTTTCTGCCGTGGCTCGGGTATCTCGACAAGATCGATCAAGCGGATCTTTTTGTGGCGCTGGACAATGTGCAATTCAAAAAAAATGAGTGGCAGAACCGCAATCGCATCCGGACGGCGCATGGGTGGCAATGGCTCACCGTGCCGGTGCTCCATCGATTCGGCCAGCACGTCAACGATGTGCGGATCAACTCGACCGTGGCTTGGGAGGCACAACATCTCCGATCGCTTGAGATCCATTACGCACGCGCGCCGTATCGCAACCAGTACATAGGTGAGTTACGCGGGTTGTACGAGACGAAGCGGGACCGACTGAGCGAATTGAACCTGGCGGTGCTGCGCTGGCTGCTTCGTTCATTCGGCATCACCACGCCCATTCGTCTGGCCTCTGACTGGGCGTTACGCGAGGAGGCGACGGATCGGCTGATCGACATCTGCCGGGTGACCGGTGCGACGTCCTATCTGTGCGGCCCGGGTGCGGATGCCTACATGGACAAAGAGCGATTCCAGGAGTCCGGCGTGGAGCTCGACGTCCAGGTCTTCCGGCATCCCGACTATCGGCAGTGTTACGTCCCGTTCGTCGTCGGCATGTCGGCGCTCGATCTTCTCTTGTGTCACGGGCCCAACGCGCGTGAACATCTCCGCGGGGTCGGGACGAAGGCGGCGCGGTGGGCGGTGATGGAATCGCGATCGTAACGCAGTCATCAAGGGGGACGGTATGACGGCGGAACAGATGAATGGCATGCGTATCCTGGCGCTTGGGGCCCATCCGGATGATATCGAGGCCGGATGCGGCGGCACGTTGATCAAGTATGCGCAGAATGGCCACCGGATTTTTTTGATGGTCATGACGTCGGGTGGGCAGGGGGCGGCACCGAAAATCCGCAAACGGGAACAATTGCTGGCGATTCAACGGTTGCGAGCCGAAAAAATCTACTGGGGGGGGTATCCGGATACGGAAGTGCCGTTGGATCGTGAAGTGATCCAGAAAATCGAGCGCGTAGTGAACGAAATCAAGCCCCATTTCATTTTTGTGAATTATCACGACGATACGCATCAGGACCATCGGCATCTGGCACTCAGCACGATCACGGCCACCCGGTATACGAGGAATGTGTTGTTTTACGAAGGGCCGACCACGCAAAATTTCGCGCCGACCGTCTTCGTGGATATCGATACAGTGCTCGAGGAAAAGATCGCGTCGATCAAAGCGCATGCCTCGCAAGTGAGGAAGACCAATATCGAAGGACTCAGCATTGTCGACGTGATCAGATCGGCGGCGCATTTTCGCGGCATTCAGGGACGCACGAAAAACGCGGAAGGCTTTATTCCCCTGCGGCTCTTCATTAATATTGACGAAAAATCATGACCATGATTCCCCATTCACAGCCGTCCATCGGATCCGATGAAATTCGTGCGGTCACCGAAGTGCTCCGGTCGGGTCAATTGGCCGGTGGACCCTGCGTCGATCAATTCGAACGGGGCATGGCGGCCTATCTCGGAGTGCAAGGAGGCGTGGCGGTCAACTCCGGGACGGTTGCGCTCGAGTTGGCATTGAGGGCATTGGGCGTGGGCCACGGCGACAACGTGATCATTCCCAGCTATGTCTGTTCGGCTCCCTGGCTGGCCATCCAGCGGGTCGGAGCACAGGCGCGGCTCGTCGACATCGATCTCGAGACCTACAATCTCGATCCCGCTAAAGTACGCCGTGCCCGCACGTCCCGGACGCGCGTCGTGATCGTGCCGCACAAGTTCGGGCTTCCGGCCGATCTGAGCGCCTTGCAGGCCCTCGGCATTCCCATCATTGAAGACTGTGCGCAGACCCTTGGCGCCACCGAACAAGAGCGTGCGGTGGGATCGGTCGGGATCCTGACGGTCTGCTCCTTCTATGCGACGAAACTGTTGTGCACCGGCGAGGGAGGCATGGTGCTCTCCAATGATCAGATGTTGCTGGAACGGGTCCGTTCATTGCGGGAATACGATCAATCTCCGTCGCTGAATGCCGCGTCGTTCAACTGCAAGATGACGGATATGCAAGGCGCCATCGGCCTGGCGCAACTCCATCGATTGGGATCATTTTTGGAACATCGGATTACGTTGGCGGGTGAATATCGTGCCGCGCTGACGGCGACGCCGTTCATCCTTCCGTCCGTGCCGGCAGGGCGGACGCACGTGTACTATCGATTTGTCCTGCGGATTCCCAAGGGAATTCAATCCACGGATGAATTCACGGCATTCCTGTCGCGTGTGGAGCATCGCGGGATCCAGTGCCGGAAACCGGTGTTTCGTCCGTTGCACCGGTATCTCGAGCTCGCGGATTTTCCGGCGAGCGAAGAGGCCGACCGAACGGCCGTGTCGGTTCCGATTCATCCGTCGATGACCGAACAGGATGTCATCCGGGCCGCGCAGGTCTTGCAAGAGGAACTACGGTGAAGGCCGTCGACACGCATGCAGCTCCATTCGCGTTTCGCACAACGTGGCGATGGCTGACGCCTGCTGCGGCGGCGGCCATGCTGGGTACGCTCGCGCTCACAGTGCCCTCGGTGCGGGAATTGTTCGTGGTGGAAGGGCTGCGTTGGCTGTACGTGCTGGTCTTTGCATTTCTGGGGACCGCGGCCATGACGCCGGTCATGGTACATGTCGGGAATCAACTGGGTCTGGTCGATCGACCGTCGGATCGGAGGATTCATGTCCGTCCCACCCCGCGATTGGGCGGGATTGCCGTGTATGGAGGGTTCGTCGGATCGGTGCTGCTCAATTCGATTCTTCCGGACTGGATGATCGGGATTCTTCTCGCCGGATCCTTGCTCCTCGTCGTGGGAATCATCGACGACATCCAGGATCTCTCTCCTTCAATCAGGCTCGCAGCTCAATTGCTTGCAGCCGGCATCGTCATCGCCACCGGGAAGGTCCTTACTCTGTTTCCCGCCGGCCCGGCCGGCGATATCGCCAACGGCATCCTGACGTTGCTCTGGATTGTCGGCATCACGAATGCATTCAATTTCTTCGATGGCATGGACGGGTTGGCCACGGGCCTGGCTATTTTGATGGCGGGGTTCTTGGGCGTCGTCGCGTTTGAAACGAGTCAACCCGGCCTCGGATGGCTGGCCGTGGCGATCATTGGAGCAGGGCTAGGATTCCTGCCGTACAACTTTCGTGGCAAAAAGCCGGCGGTCATCTTTCTCGGTGACGGGGGATCGACCTTCCTTGGGTTTACGCTGGCCTGTCTCGCAGTGAAAGGCCATTGGGCCGACAATAATCCCGTCGTGTCGTTCAGCAATCCGCTGCTCGTCTTCGGCGTGTTGATCTATGACATGATTCACATCACCGTCGAACGGGTGGCGACGGGAAAAGTGAAGTCTGTGCGTGACTGGCTAGCCTATGTCGGCAAGGATCATCTGCATCACCGGCTCGAGCGGGTGCTCGGCAGCCGGCAGGCCAGCATCGCGATGATCTTCGTGCTCACCATTTGTCTGGGCCTCTCCGCGCTCGCGCTCCGCCACGCCGGAACGATCGAGGCGATCCTGCTCTTGACCCAAGCCTGCCTGATCGTCATCATGGTGACGATTCTTGAACTCTCGGCGAGACGCCGCTAGCGTCGTATCCCGTAAGTTCGTTGGATTAATCCGCCAGGCTGCTGCTCCCCCTCTCCCCCAAGGGGGGAGAGGAGGCGGTGAGGGGGGCGACCGCTGGACATGTGAAAGAAATCCTTGGAACACCACACGAGTTATCCGAACAATTCCCGGATATCCCGACAGAGATTCTTTTGATGGTACCGACTGTCGAATGGAAAGACGGTGCTGTGTGCATCCTGGATCAAAGCCGGTTGCCGGAGCACGTCGAGTTCCTGATGTGCCGCGATTATCAAACGGTGGCCAGCGCGATTCGCGACCTTAAAGTCAGGGGCGCACCGGCTATCGGGGTCACCGCGGCTATGGGTGTGGCGCTCGGGGTCGATACGATCGAAACGGCGGACTACGATGCATTCGTGAAGGCTGCGTCGGCGATTTGCGACCACCTTGCAGCGACGAGACCGACGGCCGTCAATCTATTCTGGGCGATCGAACGGATGAAGCGCAGACTTACGCAACTTCGCGGGCAATCACCAGCGGATATCAAGCAGGAGCTCAGGAAAGAATCGCAGACGATTCTCGAGGAAGATATCGCGCTGTGCAAAACGATGGGGCGGCACGGTGCGAAGTTGATCCAGGAGGGGCAGACCATCCTCACGCACTGTAACGCCGGCGCGCTCGCGACGGCCGGTTACGGTACGGCTCT
>DAISKX010000154.1:0-7653 GCA_036820725.1 Nitrospiraceae bacterium | reverse complement strand
GGCTTGAGCTAGGAAGACGGCATAGTCCTGAGCCTTGAGCGCAGATTCGGAAAAATCGGTTGCCGACAAGATTTGTCTCACCAAGGTAGTTTTCATCGGTCCTCCTTTGGGCGAGGTTCGCCGGAAAGACACTGTCGGCGCACGGGCAGCGGAACAGCGAGTACCGGGCGTCCCGCCGTACGCACCACTTTCTCCGCCGTGCTGCCGAAGAAGATCCGTTCGACGTTGCCCGTCTCTCCGCCCCAACTTCCCAGCACCACGAGATCGATCTGTTCCGTTCTCACCGCGCGCCCAATCTCTACAAAGGGCACGCCTTCAACCACGTCCCGGCGAATCGGCACCCCTTTGGCCAATTCCCACTCGAGAAGCCGGCGAAGCTGAAGACGCGCCTGACGGTTGAGACCGCCAATCTTTCACGGCTAAGCATGACTCCGAGCACACGATATAGGCAGCCGGTAATCCGATCAGGATCGCTTCGTCCATGGTCTTGCTTCGTTACACCGCTGCGGTGGCAACCGCCTGCGCTCCTATCGCCTGGAGTGGGTCTTCATCAGTGACGGCGACCAGCTCAGGGCCGCGCTCATGGACCACTTCCCATGCAATCTCCACCTCATCGATATCACCGAACAACTCCATGAGTCTGATCCACGCTCGGCGCTTCGCCGCCTCGACTGCGTCCGTCTTGGTCTCGAATTCCTCGAAACGGTGCACCTGCTCTCCCGGAAAACCGATGATCGCGCGGCCCCTGATCGTGTGGCCGATCAAGGTCTTGTACGGTACCCACACCATCCCGTCGTTCCGTTCCACGACAAAAATACGGACTCGGAGCTTCTTGGGCATGTTGCGTGTCATCTTCGGTACCTCCTTCTCGCCATCAATCCCGTTCGTGTTGACTGTTGATGCCTACTCTATGCGTGCAACATGAAGGGTGAACGAACAGATCATGAAGACTTCTTCATGGGAATCTTTTTGCTGGCAAGAAAGGCGCTCGCGTGTGGCCGACACCTCAGAGAAGAAACCGATGACTTATGGTAATGCACTCAGATGTGGGAATCGGAAGAGTAACGGTGCACATGGAGAGCCCTTGCCCGTCCTGGCGATCTAAGCAGGAATCGTCTGGTGAGTCGGGACCGGCAACCGAAGGGTGAAGACCGAGCGCTTGTCGAGTTGGCTCGTCACCGAAATCGCCCCGCCGTGAGCTTCCGCGATTTCAGCCAAGATGGCTTGGGTCGGATAGGAACACAGGGTGAGATTCACGCGGACACACAGTCACTCAAAGACTCTGTACCGCGTCGAATCCCATCCTCGTGTCATGACTTCTTCTTGTAGGCCAATTCTTCCAGAAGCTCCTTCAAGACCACCGCTTGGTTGTGCTCTTCATCGGCTGCGCTGTACACCAACGTGATGGTCTTGCGGCTGGAGAGCTGAGCCAGTGTTTTCAGCGCGTCGAGCTGGCCCGATTGTTTCAGTTCTGCTCGATATCGCTTCCGAAACTCGCTCCATTTGGCGGGGTCGTGGCCGAACCATTTGCGGAGCGGCGTGCTGGGCGCCAAATCCTTGCGCCACTCGGTCATACGAACTCGTTCTTTGCTGAACCCGCGTGGCCACACCCGATCAACCAAGATACGCATCCCGTCGTGTGCCCCGGGCCTGTTATACACGCGTTTGATGTGTATTATGGAAGATCGCACGCACATGATGATCGCCTAACCACTTACCGGAGCACCGTCAACCGTCATGCGTCAACCGTCATCCGATTTCACACATCCGCCTTCGGAGCCGTTCGCATGACGAAGTCACATATCCGCCGGAACGTTGGGATGCGATCACGCTTCCAACCCCATCCCTACGCCGAGACCGATCCACGCGCGCAAGAGATCATGTCGGGTCACCGAATACGTGACGACACCGTTTTTCTCGATCGGAAGACTGAGCACGTGGTGCGCTTCCATCATCTTGGAGGCATCGGTAATCTTTGTGGAGGCAGTCACGACCAGGCGATCCTTTCGCATAATTTGTTCAGCGGTGAGCGTGGCGAGGTCTTTTCCTGCCTCCAGTGTCCGCATGAGATCAAACTCATTAATGAAACCCAGGTACGTTCCCTTCCGATCCACGACTGGCGCGCCCGCCGTGTGGGTCGACAAGAGCGCCACTGCGATAGCCAAACCATTCTGGCCCGCATGAAACACGACGTCATTGGTGGACACAATTTGTCCCACCGTATTCAACCCTCCCACCGGTACTCCGATGTTCGTCATAACGCTCCCTCCTTAAGCCTGAAATGTCGTCAGAAATGTGACCGGTGACGGTGCACGAGAGGCTTCATAGGAGGCTGCTCCCATCGAGCATCCGTGCGCCGGTCCGGCTCATGTGGCTGATTCAACGGAAACGTGTGCGCCTGCGAAGCGATGGTCTTCGAGACTGTGCCGCACGCAGTGGCATTCATTGATGTGTGCCCTCGCTCGAGTGCGGCAGAATCGCCACGTCCGTCACCTTGTTCTCTTCATCCAGCAACAGCACCACCGCGTCGCCTTTGGTTAACTTCTCCATCCGCTTCTGGATCAGGGGTCGGACCTCATAGTGATGCTCTTTCCCGTCCTCGGTTCTGACGGTGATCGCGTTGCGATCCAAAGGCGTCAGGATCACGACATTGGTTCTGTTGAAACTGCCTTTGAGCGGCGTCTTCTTCTGCCACAATTCCTCCGCGTGATGCACCGCCTCCTTGTCGCCATAGGTCACGTCAACAATCTTGTTCAGCTCATCGATGAGAAAGACCGCATCCACGCCCACCGGGACCGATGCCACCTTACTCCTCGCGACAGGCCGCACGAAGTGAGACTCCTCCTTACCCTTCGTGGTGCGAATGACCGCCTTGTCATGACCGGTCACCAGCGGCTGGGCAAGCTGCCCGTGAATGATGAGATGGTGACTCCCTTCACCTACTACATGTACATCGACAAGGAGATTTTGCTCATTAACGGTGATCTCGACTCGATCGCCTTTTTTCAGGTTCGGCAGGGCCTTGGCCTTCCGCACCCCCATGGGAACGAACCGCGGCGACCCTTCGCCGGTGTCGATCTTTGCCTGCTCGCTTCTGACTTCCTCAACGGTACCGATGAGCACCCGGTCTCCCGGTAAAAGCTGCGGATGGGCGCTTTCGGCACCGGACGCGGCGCCGACAAACGTGGCCGACGAAAGCAACCCTACTGTGAGGATCGCTGCTTGCCATATGAAATATCGTCTCATAGTTCACCCTTTCCGTGAGATAAGTGGCGTCGTGTATGACTGTTAGAGATTCTTGCGCAATCGAACGACTTTGCCCCAAATACAATAGGCCTTCGTCAAGGGCATGTCTTTATATCGCCGGTTCAGCGGATGCAGCACGTACTGGTCTCCGATCATGTTGAGTTCTCTCAGTATCCCGCTCTCAGGGGAGTCGCAAGCAGCGGCCACGACATACTGCCCCGGCTCACTTTCGATACCCGGGTTCACGAAAATGATCTCCCCTTCACCGAACATCGGATACATCGAATCGTCCTTCACCCTGAGAGCAAACGTGCGCGCCCCTGCAATATCCGTCGCCAAGAGTAAGGCTTCAGGGTTCGTGATGGTCGACGGTTCGATGTGCTCCATCATCTGTCCGACTTGAGTCCACGTGAGAAGAGGCACTTTTCTCGTGGGAACGGCACCCTCGCTGACGCAAGGTTCCGTCACGTTCACCAGACTGCCGGTCCGAAGAAAATCTGCATCCATTCGAAAATACTTCGCAAACTTCTTCCAAACGGCAGGCTCTTTCGGGAGCTTATCGGCCAGAATTTTGATGATCGTTCGCGGGGAGACCCCGACGGCAGCGGCCAGCTCCTTCTCCGTGAGTCCATCCCCCAATTCCCGGTAGATCAGCCCTTTCAAGTTCACGGATAACTCCTCAGCAACCCCTGTCGAAGCAATTGCGTGACGCAATACTGAAACCTAGAGCAACATGTGGGCCATTGAACCGGCTAGTTGGGTGATCGTGGTTGAACCGCCACAGGCGCCTACCTCTCTCAATCTAAACACTCTGAATACCTTGTGCAAATGAGCGCTCGGTGGGTCCCCTCTGTTTGACTCCTCCTGAACTGTGTAATCCTCTCGGGCCGTTCTGAGCGCGCTGAGCGCTCAGTAGACGTTGCGGCCGGTCGCACACCATCGCTGACGCACAATCCTCGATCGGCTGCGGATTGTTGGGTAGGCAAGTCCCGCCTGGTACTGATATCTAGCCGAGGGGCGCAACTGCTGACAAAGGTGGAGAGAGCCAGACCGTTGAATCATACCGTGAGGCCGTTCTAGGCCACGGTTATTACACCAGGGTGGTGACGAAACGACCACTATGCGTCAACCAACCTACGAGGACTGCCGGAGTCTTACCGGGCGAAACGGGCTGGGTCATTCAGAATTGATCGGTGAGCGGAGACATGAGGAATCCCAACAGGCGGCCGGCCCAGCCGCGGTTTTCGAGCTGCTCGCGTGAGATTTTATTCGAGTGAGTCAGGTCCTCACGAAGAATGTCCTGCAACCGCTGCGCGATCTGTTCGTTATAGAAGATCACGTTCAGCTCGTCGTTCAGGGCCATCGAGCGATTGTCGAGGTTCATGCTGCCGATTGTGGACCATACGCCGTCGATGACCATCGCCTTGGTATGCAGAAGCGCGGGAGAATATTCGTAGAGGTGAATGCCGGCATCCAACAGCGGGCCGAACTCCTCGCGTTGGGATTCTTGCACCACATACTCGACCCAGGCCTCCCGAGTCACGCTCGGCACCAGGGCAGTCACCGTCACACCACGCTGCACCGCCCGCGCCAATGCAGCGGCCAGCTGTTCGCCGGGCAGCAGATAGGGTGTGGAGATCAGGATCGAGCGCTGTGCCGAGGAGATGGCTTGCAGGAACACTTCGTACAGTGCGTAATTGTCTCTCGTGGGGGAACTGCGGATGACCTGTCCCTGGACCGGGACATCCTTGACCGCCACGGCGGGATACCCGAAGTACTCCTCCCCGCCCAATAGATTTCCGGTCGCCTCTCTCCAGTGCTCGATGAAGGCTTCCTGCAGTTGTTGGACGACCGGCCCTTCGAGTCGTACATTCGTCTCCCGCCATCGCCCCTTCTGCCGACCGTTGCCGTTCCAGGTCTCATCGATGCCGTACCCCCCGGAAAAGCCTACACGTCCGTCCACCACGACGATCCGGCGATGGTTACGCTTGTTGCTCCGCTCGACATTCCACGGGCGCAAAGGCCTGAAATTGGGGACGATCCGGCATCCCGCCGCATTGAGTCGTTCAACATAGTCTTCCGGAAGATTGTCGGATCCGTGAGCATCCAGCAGGATCGATGCTCGAACCCCTGCACGGCATCGTTCTTCGAAGACGGCCACGATTTCATCGGCGATCTTGCTCTTGCGAAAGATAAACGCTTCGAAGGTGATGGTCTTCTTCGCGGCGCGCAGCGCATCGAGCAGGACCGGAAAGGTTTCGTCTCCGTTCAAGAGAATATCCACGGTATTG
The DNA here is from genome assembly GCA_036820725.1 of Nitrospiraceae bacterium. Classification (GTDB taxonomy): domain Bacteria; phylum Nitrospirota; class Nitrospiria; order Nitrospirales; family Nitrospiraceae; genus DASSBQ01. Next base: position 2,116 of record DAISKX010000154.1, on the reverse strand, counting down.
TCCCCGCTGATCGGCGCGCCGGTGAACGCCTCGAGAGCGGTTTGAAACGCGGGGTCCGTGACGGACAGCTGCGGCAAGGACAGCGTCGGGGGAAGCGGCGCACAACCGGCCGCAAGCAGGGCAGCGATCAGTACCGCCGCGACGCAGGCAGTCGGCCGATGGGATTTCCGGGGAGGACCGAGCCCTACTCGCCGTACGGTTCGCATGCTAAAATATATCACTTCGACCCTGCCGGTCGCTGTTCCGATCCATCATCATCGTGAACGGAGGGATCATCGCCGTATGCGCATGCTCGTATCCGAATTGACCGCGCCACGCGGACCGCTCCTCGCCAAACTTCTGCTGCTCTGGTATGTGACATTGTTTTCGCTCATGGCGATCGCGCCGGTGGATCCGAAGATCTGGTGGGGAGCCAACATCCTGCCGATCATCTTCGTGACCGTCCTGGTCCTGACCTATCGGACGTTCCCGCTGTCGAATGCCTCGTATGTTCTGATCAGCCTGTGGCTGACGCTCCATACCGTCGCCGTCCACTATACGTACCCGAAAGTGCCGCTGGGATTCTGGCTGGATCAATGGTTCCACTTCCAGCGGAACCACTTCGACCGCATTGTCCATTTCGCCTTCGGATTCCTTCTCACGCTCCCGCTCGAGGAAGTCTTCAGGCGAGCCGGCAAGGTCAAGGGCTGGCTCCTTCCCTATCTGGTTGTCATCACCATCCTCGGATTCAGCGCCTTCTGGGAAATCATCGAAGCGTGGGTCGGCCAGATTGCTCATCCGGACGTTGAAAGGGCGTTGGTCGGACACCAGGGCGACGTGTGGGATCCCCAGCGGGACATGGCGGCCGCACTGTATGGTTCGCTGCTCTGCGTGGGTGTTTTGGCACTCTTCCGCAAAGTGAAAGAGTCGGCCGAAGAACCCTTGCCGGAGGACACTGTGTCGGAGTTGGAGTCCACGTCGATGCCCTCTCCCCTCGGCGATCAGTCCTAAGGGTGCTGCTGAGCATCACGGCTCCTCCTCTTCGACGTTCTCGATCGACTGCTTGAGCGCCGCGACGAACGCCTCAGGATCAGCCAAGTCGTGCTCGGTCAGCTGGGATTCAGAGACCAGCACGCCGTCCTTGTCTACGATGATCACCCGATAGCCCTGTTTCACAATATCTCCCTTCATTGATCGAAGGCGCGGCCATCTTTCCTACCACGCGTTGACCTTCGTGATGTCACCGCTGTACGATTTTGTCATACAGGAGGTGCACGATGAAACGAGCACGCGTGCCAGTCACAGTCTCCCTCCCCCCGAATCTTGCAGAGAGTTTCGAGAAACTCGCCAAAGCAGAAGCGAAAAATAAGAGCCAACTGTTCAGGGAGATGCTCACGGCTTACGAGCGCCGCCGTCGGGAAGAATGCTTTCTTGATCTGCAACGTTACGGAGTGAAGAAAGCCAGGAAACAGGGCATCCTGACGGAGGCAGACGTAGAAAAGTTGGTATTTCAAGGTCGTTAATCGTGCGCGGCGTGTTTGACACCAACATCTACGTATCGGTGCTCGCCATCGCTGGAGGAAACGCCGAGGATGCCTATCTCGAAGCCGTCCGGGGCGCGTTCGAGCTGTTCACCTCAGTCGCGATCCTCACTGAAACTGCCAGAGTCCTCTAAACGAAATTTGACTGGGCAGAAGACAAAGTGCGAGAAGCAGTCCAAGACATCAGTCAGACTGCGACGGTCCTACGCCCACGCCCCGCACTCCACATCCTCACTGACGAACCGGACAATCGCATACTAGAATGTACACTCGCCGCACAACCGGAGTACGTCGTCTCGGGAGATCGCCATCTCCTGACCCTCAACGCCACGCAGACACCACCATGATCTCCTTAGCGGCTTTTCTCACTTTGTTACGCCGGTAGGACGCGCGGCCTTTACGCACCACTTCTGCCCTCACTCCTAGCACCTCCTCCACGCCTCAAAACTGTTCTTCGAGGCTAGGAGTCTGTCCGAGTAATCCTTCGTTGCGAGGCGAAGGAGCTGCTGGTAGATGCGAGGCCGCAGGCTCGAAAAAACCGGAGGCGTATTCGCTGGAATAGGTTGAGGATTTTTTCTCGGGCCGAGAACGACACA
>DAISKX010000153.1:0-7677 GCA_036820725.1 Nitrospiraceae bacterium | reverse complement strand
CAGGCCAGTGCCCGTTGCGGCTCCAGCGAAGCCTCGACGGTGTGAATATAGTAATGACAGGCCCCCGGATGGTCCGGGCCTCTTCTGAGAACAGACTCCAGCGTGGTGATGATTTCTTCGGTACCCGGCTGCGGTCGTCCGTCCGCCTTCCAATAGTCCCACGGCCGGAGATCCATTAGCGCCTCGGCAAACAACGTTGCGGCGTCGAGATCGTCCGGAAACTGTCGGCTGATCTCCCGCATGGCTTTGACATAGGATTCATCGAGCGCACGTCTCGCCTTCTTCTTGTTCGGTACATACCGTTTGGCCAACGCCTCGACATACGCCCGCTCTCGCGGCGTGACATGCTGCAGCCGCGCCCGGGCTTTTTGAATAAAATCCGACGCCCGGCTTTCCTGCCGCCGATCAATCGGCGCATTGATATTGGGGCCCAGCGCAAGGGCAGCGCCCCAATAGGGCATCGGCGCATCCGGATCGAGCCGCGACGCCTCCTCGAAAGACCGAACGGCTTCTTCGTGATTGAATGCGTAGACCAGACGAATCCCCTGATCGAAATATTTCTGGGCCGGCTCCGACCTGGTCGTGATGTCAACGTGATGCGACCCGAGACGTTCGAACAGCGGAGGTGCTGAAATCTCCGCTCCAACGGCGGGTGTGGCAAGGCCGCACGTGATCACAACTGCGCTGTAAACAGCGATCTTGGAAACCACTGCTGGAAACGGGAGGGAGGCGTTCATGTCGAAATCAGGCGAAGGTGAACATCACGATGCCTGGGTCCGTCGAGTTCGATCAAGAGGACGGATTGCCAGGTGCCGAGTACCAATTGACCCCGAGCGATCGGGATCGTCAGAGACGGCCCCAGAAGAGACGAAGCCATATGCGACCAGGCATGGGAAGGATCGTGAGCATGGCGAAAGCGAATGTGTGGGATCACCTTCTCCATGACCTCCAATAGATCGTCTTCTGTCCCTTCTCCAACCTCTCCTGTGGTCAGGGCAGCTGTTGTGTGGGCGACAAACGCAACACAGAACCCTTCCTGCACGTGAGTCTTGGCAATCGCACCGTTGATCCGGTCCGTTAGATCGACCGCTTCCTTCGGTTGCGTCGTCATGACTTGCAAGGCGTCATTCATGGAGACACTTCATCTGCTAGGATCGAAGAGTTTTCTCCGAGAACGGTCGATTGTTTCCTTGAAAAGCGTATGGCCATGAGCATGTTCTTCCGCTCTGGGGGATCGATCTGCTGCAATCCCACGCGCGAGCATGCCGTGGCATCCCGTGTAAGGCAAGGAAAAAGAATCACGACCTGAATCAATCGCTCGAATCTTGCTGGCGGGCGGGTAGGCCGTTATTTGGATGTGACTATGAGGGGGTGACGTCAGGCGTTCAGATATGGGGTCTGCGCCGACTCAGCAGGAACGCGACGTTTGGCTTTGACCGCCTTTTTGGATCGGCTGGCGGCTTTGCGGGGGATGGAGCGGTGAGCGGAGGAATCCTCTTGAACCGTGTCCAATTCCTTGCCCATATAGACCAACACTCGCTGCTGAGAGGACACGAGAGCTCGGAGATCTTGCAGTTGGATATGGAGTTGCTGGAGCTGCGCGTCCTGGGTCACCACCTGTTCACGCAGACTATTCAACTCATTTTGTGTGGAAACCGTGTGATGCGCCATCCACTCTTTGAGTTCATGCGCCTGGGCCATCAAGGCTCGCTGGACGTGACCGGCCCGATCCCGCAGCCTGAAGATAACTTCCCCGACGGACAGTTCCCAGCGGGACGAATTCACCGGCGACTGATCCGGAATGGTGAGGGCAGTCGTGGACGGCTCCGACCTTCCTATCCAGCACTGCATCCGCTGGGCTAAGGGCAGGGTTGGCGTTTCCGGCCTAGGCTCACACCAGGCCTCAAACCGCTCGGTCATATCTTCCATGGCCACTGCAACTTTTCTCATCGCCAGGCGAAGACGAGACGGTTCAAACGGATTTGGGCCTTGCTTCTGCTCATGGGTAGGGACCAAGGAGAGGAGGTTAAGGGGCTTCGATTGGAGCTTCAGCTGTTTCCGTGTCATCGGGAAGGTCGTCGTCGCTACATGAGAGTACTGACTCAGAATATGCCCGAAAAGCTCTGGCCTTTCGATCCTCCAGACAGATAAGTAGAGCCTATACCTTTTGATACTCTTTCCAGCACTCCTTAGTCAATGGTACAAACAAGTTTTTTTAGCTCATTGAATCAGACCATTCGTGGCTCCGGAATGCTGCCGTAACGATCCTGGCGTGGGAATCCCCTTCAGCAGGGCGTGCACCTGTATCACGATCACCGCGAGCGGGTCTACGGTCTAGTCTCAGAATCGCGTCACGCTGGAAAAATTGAAATTGTGAAGTCGCATCGCCGGGGCAAGCACTTTACCGGTTTCAGATGTCACGGCCTCGGCAGGCGTCGTGAAGGCATCGATCTGATTGAACGCACGTAAGGGACTCTCATGAAACCTGAAGTTGCGGACTGCCGTGATGATCTCTCCGTTCTCGACCAGGAACGTTCCATCCCGCGTCATGCCGGTCAGGGTCAGGTCGGTTGGATTTACGGTGCGGATGTACCAGAAATTCGTGACAAGGATACCTCGTTGCGTCGTGCGGATCAGATCTGACACGCGGGCCCCTGCCGACCGTTCCCCCGATAGACAGGGCGATTCCAACGTCGCGATCGGCTCGATGCCATGCTGCCGTGCGGTAAACCGGTCATACATGAGTTGTTTGAGAACTCCGCCCTCAATCCACACCGACTCCGTCACCGGGAGCCCATCGGAGGTAAAGCCTGACCCGAGCAAATCCGCATGGTCCGGCTGATTGCGCAGAGTCAAGCGACGATCGATGATGCGTTGGCCCAGTTTTCCCACGAACGGACTCGTGCCCTTATCGAAGGACTTTGCATCCAGCATCCACAGCATCCAACTCAACAGTCCCGCGACGGCCGCCGGTTCAAGAATCACGGTATACCGGCCCGCCTCAAGTTCCTTCGGTTCATCGGCTCCCCGCTTCGCCTTCTCGATTGCCGTGAGCGTCCGCTCTTGTACTTTCAGGTGATCGATCGAGCGGTGGGCCGCTGCCGCCCAGCCGGTAGCCTCGTCCGCTTGAACCGTGAGACTGAATCGTGCCTCCGTCCGCTCCTCGTATGCCAAGAGTCCGGTATTCGCTGCGACTCCCACGGTCGCCAGCGAAGAGGACACGGTGCCTGCTGAATTCAGGTTCTCCATCTTGCATTGACTCACCGCTTCACGGGCATATTCCAGCCGCCGTGCTGGACCGGCAGCCGCCGTCTCAGGCCGGTTGGTGGGAAGACTGAGATACTGTTTCGGACCGACCGGTGGAAGATATTCGGGATCTTCTGGAGACACGCGCGCAATCTGCTCCGCCCGCTTCAGCGTGTCCTGCACGGCACCCACCGTAAAGTCAGTCGTCGTGGCGGTCCCATGCCGTCGGCCGAAGGCGACCGACACCGCCAGCGATCCCCGGCGTGTATCGACATTCTGCACGGTCTGATTATTCGCGAAGCGGGTCGTGCCCCCATGCTGGTCGTACAAGGTCAGCGAGGTATGGTCTCCGGACGAATGCTCCAATACGAGATCCGTGAGGAAATGAAATTCCTCCCATCCGGTCATCTTCGGCCAGAGTTTGGATGGCTGTGTCGTCACGTCTGGGCCTGCCCTTGGATGACCTGCACCTGACGGAACCGGGCATGGGAAGCTGCGTGGGTCATCCAGCCCGACTGCCCCGGCTGGCCCTTCCCGCAGGTAATGAAACCATAGCGCCGCCGGTGCGAGTAGTCCGCCACCCCGTCACAACTGTTCCAGAATTCCGGCGTAATGCCATGATAAATCACATCGCGAACCATGTGTGTGCGCCGGCCGTTCTCAATCAGCCAGAAGGCATCGCCGCCGAACTGAAAATTGTACCGTCGTTGATCGATGCTGTAGGATCCGTGGCCTTCGATGTACAGACCACGTTTGACGTCCGATAGGAGTTCGTCGAGCGTCGCCCGTCCCGGCTCGAGTCCGATATTGGCGATCCGGACGATCGGCACGCTGCTCCAACTGTCGGCTCGATTCGACCCGCGCGAGCGTCCCTCGTTGATCTTGGGTGCCACTTCCCGATTCGTGCAATATCCGACAAACAGGCCGTCTCGGACGATGTCCCATTTCTGGCAGGCTACCCCGTCATCATCATAGCCCGTCGCAGCCAGCGTTTCCGGCTCGGTATTGTCGGCCACAAGATTGACGTGACCGGATCCGTAGCGAAAGTGGCCGCGCCGATCCGGTGTAAGAAAGCTCGTGCCGGCGTAATTGGCTTCATAGCCCAGGGCCCGATCCAGTTCGCTCGGATGACCGCAAGATTCGTGCATGGTCAGAGACAGATGTTCCGGATCGAGCACGAGATCATACCGGCCCGGATCGATGACAGGGGCCCGCACCTTTTCCATGGCCTGCGTTGCGACACGCGGCGCCTCGGCGAGAAAATTGGTCCCGGCGATGAGCTCATAGCCGGTACGCAAATGAGGGGTCGTAAACGACCGGGTGGCGAAGCGTCCGTCATGCAACCCTGTGGCGGAAAAGTCCCCCTGCACGGCGAGGAGATCGTAGTCGATGTGCGAACCCTCGGTGGACACAAAGAGTTTGCGGTCCCGCTGAGCCCACAGGCTGGCTGCACTCCGCACAATCCCATGCTGGCGGTGAACGTAGTCCATAATTTCGAGGAGTAGGCTGGTCTTGTCTTCCAAAGGTACCGTGAAAGGATCGACCCGGTGGGCCGTGACGATCGAATCCCGATGCACCGGCTCATGTGCGAGGTGCACCTTCTCAATGGCGAGCGAGGCCGAGCCTTTTGCGATCTCGACGGCCTGGTCGGCAATCCGGGGAATCTCTTCAAGGGACAGAATCGAACTCGCCGCGAACCCCCACGCCCCCCGATACAGCACGCGAATACCGATGCCGCGATCCGATCCTTCCCGGATTTTTGCGATGCGCCGATCCTCCCCGCGAATAGTTTGGGTCGCACTGTCCACCACACGCACATCGCCGTATTCGACGCCGGCTCCGCGCAGCCGCGTCAATGCGAGTTCCGCAAGTTCATCCCAGTGAGGTGTGTTCATGAGATCGTCGCGTGGTCTGTGAGTAAATCACCATCCGCATTGGCTTCAGTATACAGGGTTCCCAAGATTCTGACGACGGGCAAAAATGACCCGACGCGACCGGCATACGGCGACTCCCCAATGCCTCGAGTGTGGGGTAATCACAGAACTACACAGAGACAGTGGCCGGCAGCACGCGGTAGAAATTCCAGTGATCGCGACAGAGCCCGTTGACCTGCTAAGCGATCCCTTTAGAGACCGGCACCTCTTTCATTCCGTCAAGGAATTCCCTACCATCCATCATGCACTCCGACACTGACCGAACTCCCCGACAGCGCATTATGGATCTGCTGATAGGAACCAGGCTCTCGTCATTTCAGCTTGCACAAATGGTCGGTATTCCGGAGCGCCACGTAGAAGAGCATCTGTCTCATATCGTGAAGACTGTGCGTCGCGATAACAGCCGGAGGTTTCTGCTCGAACCTTCCACCTGCCAGAGTTGCGGATTTGTGTTTCGTGACCGAACCAGGCTGACTCGTCCCAGCCGATGCCCCCGTTGCCGAAGCGAATCCATCTCAGCGCCCCGTTATGGAATAGAGGAAGAGCCGAGCCACCCACATATCTGACTGTTCCTTTCGCCGTTCCAGAGCATCCCGTCGGCAGACGCCGGGAAGTTTCAGTTTTCTGTTGCGATCTCCATTGCATGCGGTAGGTTGAGGTATGAGGATGAACATCGTATTGCAACGACTTGGTTCCTATGTCCCTACCGTTCGACCGGCCGATCTCACGCACGACCTGCTCGCCTCCGTCGTCGTCTTTCTTGTCGCACTCCCTCTGTGCATGGGCATTGCCGTGGCATCGGGGGAACCGCCCGCCTCGGGAATCCTGACCGGCATCATCGGCGGGCTGATCGTGGGCTGGATTTCCGGCTGTCCCTTGCAGGTGAGTGGTCCTGCTGCCGGCCTCACGGTCATCATTCTGGACCTCGTTCAGACGCACGGACGAGAACATGTGGGAACCATTATTCTATTAGCCGGTCTGATCCAAATCGGAGCGGCCTGGCTTCAACTCGGACACTGGTTTCGGGCAGTATCTCCCGCCGTCATTCACGGCATGTTGGCAGGAATCGGAGTCCTGATATTCGTCAGCCAGTTTCACGTCATGATCGACGACGCTCCAAAAGGCAGCGGTCTCGCGAACCTCTTCACGCTCCCTGAAGCCCTGTGGAAGAGCATGTTGACGGGAAACGATGCGGACACGAACCACCATGAGGCCGCACGCATCGGTTTATCGACGATCGCGGCGATTATCCTGTGGACGAAGTTTGCCCCCAAACGGCTGCGCTTACTTCCACCCGTCTTGGTCGGCGTGTCGTGCGCCACCATTCTTTCCGCTGTCAGTCAGGCACCGATCAGCCATGTGGCCGTCCGGGATGATCTCCTCTGGGTGATGAATCTTCCGTCGACAAGCGATCTGTCGCACATGCTCGACACATCCATCTGGGCCGAAGCCCTAGGATTGGCTTTTATCGCGAGCGTTGAGAGCCTATTGTCAGCGACGGCCGTGGACCAGATGCACGCCGGTCCGAGAACCAGATACAACCGTGAGCTGTTCGCACAAGGGGTCGGCAATGGTCTGTGCGGACTTCTGGGCGCGTTGCCGATGACCGGCGTCATTGTGCGCAGTGCGGCGAATGCCCAAGCCGGTGCACGCACCCGCTTCGCGGCTGTCCTCCACGGGGCCTGGCTGCTGCTCTTTGTCTCGCTCCTGCCTTTCGTACTTCGGCTCATTCCGACCGCCAGCCTCGGCGCGGTGCTCGTCTATACGGGGTATAAGCTGATGAACCTGCAGGCAGTGCGCGAAATGAAAGCCTATGGACGGAATGAGATCTGGATTTATTGTGCGACCGTGGTGACGATCGTCACGACCAACCTCCTCATCGGGGTGTTGCTCGGACTCGGCCTGGCTGTCGCGAAGCTGCTCTATACGACCCAGAACCTGGACAGCTACTACTGGCACGACCCCAAAACCGGCAAATTGAACTTGGAGATTTCCGGAATTGCCACGTTCCTGTCGCTTCCGCGCCTGGCGAAAACTCTTGAACAAGCGCCACCGTTCGCGGACATTTCCGTCCGAATAGATCGGCTCCGACACATCGACCATGCGTGCTTGAATCTCCTGAAATCCTGGGAAAAACTCCATCTGGGCACAGGGGGGAAGGTCCGTATAGACTGGACAGGCCTGCAAAATCTTTCGCGCCATGCGAACGAAGTAAGAAACGAACCGGACGATTCGATAGAGCAGCTCAAAGCCGGGTGACAGTTCCCGAACATTGCATGTCAGCCAACCATGGAGACCGCAATGAACCAGATGGTGCGTCACTGCCTGGCGATACTTCTCCTGTTACTGTCGGCCTGCGGTCAGGATCAGCCGGCACAAATGCTGGAAACGGCGCAGTTCGAAGAACGTCAAAACAACGTGGCCCATGCAAAACAATTATATGAAGACATCGTCCGCCAGTACCCGAACAGCATGGCCGCTACAACAGCACGGGCCC
>DAISKX010000152.1:0-7729 GCA_036820725.1 Nitrospiraceae bacterium | reverse complement strand
GGAAAAAGAGATTGTAGGCCCCTAAGGCGATAAGGTCACCGAGAAAGACTTTTCGATAGTTTAGAGAACGTGCAGGCCGTAGCCATTCGACGAGAAAAAACGAGGCGCCGATACTCCAATACAGGAGAAACGATGTGAAATACTCTTCCATGCGAAACGGGCGTCGTGTGGTGAAGGAATCCTAGCACAGAGCGCCTAACCCGTCAGTCGATTCCAGACAAATACCATGTCCGATCAAGACAAACACCGGGCTCGCATCTTTTTCCACCGGGGCGATGCTCTGCAAGCACGAGCGTCCTGGGAAGCGGCCGTAGCCGATGACCGCATCTCCGGAAACCCGCGCGAACTCTCCTCTTCACTGGGCAATCTGGGTAACAGTTGTGCCCTTGCCGGCGACTTCGAGACAGCCGAGCACTGTTATCGAGAAGTGCTGGCCATCCAACGCACGGAACGCGACCAGCACGCCGTGGCTCACACCCTCGTCAACCTGGGTAACCTTCACGTCGGGGCCGGCAGGCCGGAGAAAGCTCGTCCCTACTATCTCGAAGCGTTAGACCTGCTGACCCCGCTGAACGATCATCGGGCGCTTGGCATTTTGCACCATAATCTCGCGCTGGAAGAAGCTCGTCAGAGTCATTGGGACCAAGCCGTGAACACGTTCAAGCTGGCGCTGGATCAGCATCGCATCGTCGGAAACGAAGAAGGCCTGGCCATCACGTACAGCCAGCTGGGAAAGACTTTTCTTGACAGTGCCGACCTGCTCGAGGCCGAACGCTGCTTCAACAATGCGTCCGAGCACTTCATCAAATTGGGAAACGAGGCCGGTGAAGCCGCCTGCTTGCGGATGCTCGCCGATATCTATCGACAACGAGAGAATCTCGTCGCGGCGGTTCGCTGCCTGGAACGGGTCGTACTGGTGGACAGCCGGTATCAGCTCCCGTCTTTGCGGGAGGACGGCACACTGCTCGATAGTCTGCTCCGACAGATGCGCCCGGACCACCCATGATCTCCGTGTCATCAAGTCAGGATGTGAGTTGCCCACCTGCGATACGTTGAGCGTTTTTCGACAGCGTTCACATAGATGCCTATTCGTCACCCATTCAGGAACGACGCCGGTGAAATAGAGTTCATCGCCTGGGTAGCCGATGAGATCACTACAATGGTAAGATTCGCCCAGTGAAGGAAACCGGTTGATCTTGGATGGGGAACCGCGATGAATATTGAGGCATTTCGTCAGATGGTTGAGAAGAATCCGAAGGGTTTTCTTGGGCGATATGGCCTCGGAAACAAAATCCTTATGGAGGGCGGCAACGTGCAAGAAGCCGTGGAACATTTGAAAGTCGCGACGGAGATTGACCCAACCCATGTTGCCTCCCATCTCGCGCTTGGCCGCGCACTCGCCTCGCTCGGGAAAAAGGAAGAAGCGCGGGCCGTGCTGAGAGCCGGTGTCGATGCGGCAGTATCCGGCCGGTCCAACGGCGGGATGGATCTGGTCCCTGAAATGCGAGATTTAATCGGCACGCTCGGATAAACGCGTTAGCCCGCATTATTCATGAGGATTCGTCACGAAACCGCGGAGACGCCATGCGAGACGGGCGCACGGAGCCGGGAGGAAGGGAGGCATCCTTGAACAGGATGTTGACCGACCGAGCGGCGAGTCCGCCCGCCTGGCCGCGTAGAACCGGCGGCCAGGCTTGTCACAGCGGCGTCTCTGCGGTTGGAGTAGAAGCCTTCATGAATAATGCGGGTTAGGGAGACATGTCATGAAAATCGAAGAGGCCAGGCAAAGGATTGAATCAGCGATGACCCAGTATGGCCAGCATGCGGCTGTGGCGATCGAACTGGTCGTGAACGAAGTGCGCTCCGATCTGGGACGCGAGGTCGCTAACGAATTGATCGACGAATTTGATCTCGAATTACAGTACAATATCGCTCCCCAAGAATCCGACATGTCGAGTTGACAGCACACCCAAGGTAGAGTCTTCTTGCCTCTGATCTGGTGTTCCATCTCGAGCCATGGATTCGGCCATGCGGCTCAGATCGTTCCTGTGCTGAATGCGCTGGGGAAGCAGGTCCGGGACCTCACGGCGATTCTGCGGACGACCGTTCCTTCCTCGTTCTTTGAACCACGTCTTCAAATCCCATGGCAACACAGCCATGCCACGCAGGACATCGGGTGCATTCAACAAGGCCCCCTCGCCATCGATGTGCCGAGAACCTGGGCCGCACATAAGAGCTTTCATGAGAACTGGCACGCGAAGGTACAGGCCGAAGCGACGTTGATCCGTGCCGCTGCTCCGGTTTTCATGCTCTCCGATATTTCACACCTGGCCATTGCAGCGGGGACTGAATCAGGCGTGAAGGCGCTCGGCCTTTGTTCGTTATCATGGGATCTCGTCCTTGCGAACTACATCGGGAACGATCCCGAAACAGAACAAGGCGTCATGGATCGTATCCGCGAGGCCTATGAGAAAGCTGCCGGTTTCATTCGTGTGACCCCGGGCTTACCTATGAAGGCGTTCCATCACGTCTACGATGTGGGCCCGATCGGAGAACCGGCTGAACCACGGTCTGCTGCTTTACGAACCGTTCTCGGGGCCTCGGACTCAGACTGTGTAGTGCTCGTCGGGTTCGGCGGCATTCAACTGGAGACGCTCCCTTTCGACAAACTGGATTCAATGACGCCGTTCCGTTTTATCGTCGGCGGTGCGGTGCCTCCAGGCCTCACGCGAGTTCTATCGACCGAAACCCTTCCCTTTTCATTCAAGACCGTGCTGGCATCCGTTGACCTCATCATGACCAAGCCTGGGTATGGCACCATTGTCGAGGCGGTCGCTCTGCATAAGCCGGTTGTGTACGTACGCCGATACAATTTTGCCGATGAACAGTCCCTGGTCGATTATCTTCACCGCTATGGACGCGGAGCCGAATTGTCCGTGGATGATTTTCTTGCAGGCCGGTGGAAGACGACCTTATCGACAGCCTGGACTTCGGCGAGTCCAGCATATGCTCCGCCCCCACTGAGTGGTGCAACCGAAGCAGCCGGTTTGCTGGCAGCGTATTTTTAAAGCTTTCTCGACATCGATCGTCGTGTCGAAGCGGTATTCCAAACCGCGAATCAGAGGCTTCATCATGTATGTTGTCGGGAACTTGATCCGAATGCTCTCGAAAGGATTGGAGTTCGTCGGCGGTCTCTGCCAACGGGTCGCCATGCTGCTGAGTAATCTATTACCCGCGGTGCTTTCTCCAGTCGATCTTACCGCCCTCATCAAGAAACACTATGACGAGAGTTATACCCACAGCGCACAACACTTCACGACCGATGTGTATGAGTGGACACTGGAAGGCTGGGAGCAGGAAGCGATGCACCGACATGGCATCGCGTCCGGCCGCATACTCGTACTCGGGGCGGGGGTCGGACGAGAAGCCATTGCCCTGGCGCAGCGTGGGCTCAACGTGGTCGGTCTCGACATCAATGGAATCGCCTTGCAAGTGGCGAGGAGGACTGCCCGAACGTTGCAAATCCCAGCACAGTTCGTACAAGCGGACTTTCTTCACCTGCCTTTCGCACCCGCACATTTCCGCTACGCGATCATGTCCGGTATCATGTACAGTGCCATTCCTGGGCGAGCCCGACGACAGGCCTGGCTCGCCCATCTCGCGCAACATCTCGTCCCGGAAGGGGTGGCTATCCTCCAGTTTTTAATTGATCGCTCTCCTACATCCCGCTCGCAACGGGTCAGTGACGCGATGAACCGGGTACTCGCCACACTGCCCGGAGGGAACCCCACCTACCAACCCGGCGATCGATGTGCCCAGAGCCACTTTCTCCATGCCTTCCAGCAGGAATCAGAAATCCAAGATGAGTTGAAAGGGGCAGGTGTCCAGATTCGTGAACTCAACTGGCGGCAAGGGTTTGCAATCGTCAGTTTTCCCTCCGAACCGGTCCAGTCCGCCTCTCTTCCATGACGTCTTGATCTTCGCCAAATAGCACTGGAAGGGCCTCAGGGGATTTGCTATCCTCACGCCGTCTATGCCGCTAGAGACGGTCTACAGTAAGAATCCTGACTTCGTGCAGCGCGATGTCGCCGGCGAATGCATCCTGGTTCCCATCAAGCGCCGGCTCAACGACGTAAACAGCATCTATGTCTTGAATGACACCGGCGCGGCCTTGTGGAATCGGATCGACGGCAAACGATCGGTCCAAGACATTCACGCGGATTTTTTCGACGAATACGATGTGACCATGGAACAACTACGTCAGGATTTTGAGACCCTGCTGGCAGACCTTCTCTCGATTCACGCCATTGACGAGGTTTCTGTCACCGATGGTCCGACGAGATAATCTCCGACATCTGCCCGATCGCTTTCCCCTCTCTTGCCAGTGGGAGATCACCTGTCGCTGCAACCTGCGTTGCGTCATGTGCTACACCGACTGCTTCAACCGCACGGACAAGATTCGTGAAGAGCTGAGAACCGACCAGATTCTGCGCATCATGGACGAGCTGGCTGACGCCGGCTGTCTGGAACTCTGCCTCACCGGAGGCGAACCTTTGGCAAGACCTGATTTCTTCGACCTCTACGAACATGCCATCGCGAAAGGGTTTCTCGTCACCCTCTTCTCCAACGGGACACTGATCACAGACACCGTGGCAGACCGACTCGCCGCAAGCCCTCCGCAGCGCGTCGAAATCAGCCTACACGGGTTCACCGAACAAAGCTTCGAGGCCATTACACAGGGATGCCACTCCTATGCGCGCTGCACGAATGCTATCAGGCTTTTGATGGAGCGCCGGGTGCCGCTCGTCCTCAAGACGACCGCCATGACCCTTAACCGGCAGGAGATTCTCGACATCAAACAGTATGTTCAACACCTTGGATCAGTCGGCTACAAATTAGGCGAAGACCTGCGGCCGGCGCTTGATGGGTCGGATGTCCCCTTCCGATTCAGCCTCACGCCAGAGGAAGTAGAGGATCTCAACCGGCAAGACCCTCAATTGTTTCATGAGACCCGTCAACAGCAGAGGGTGCCGGTTCCGGCCTGCCGAAGCGGCATGCGATCCTTCCATATCGATGCGTACGGATTCCTGCAGCTCTGCTCGGGGAATCGGATACAGGGCTACAACCTGCGTCATGGATCTTTCAAGGAGGGATTCTACGAATATCTCCCGACTTTCGGTTGCCGGTGGAAGGGCACGGCGGCCCCAATGCATCTACAGCCAAGCGTGATGCATGTCTGAGCCACAGACGCTTCCCACGATGGAGTACCGTGACTTTAGTCGACGGATCCACGACCGCGCTGCCGCTCACGAGCGTGTCATCAAGGCGCAACTGGAACTGACCTACCGCTGCAACCTGCATTGCCTGCATTGTTATACCGATCCCTACAACAGCAAAGAGTGGTTTCCTCGTGAACTGAGCTTGGCTGAGATTATACGACTCATCGACGAGATGGCCGAGCTTGGCATTGTCTGGCTCAATCTGACCGGGGGAGAGATTTTTCAGCACCAGAATTTCTGGGACATCTATGACCATGCCTACCGTCGAGGCTTTCTGCTGCAGCTCTATACAAACGGCACGCTCTTCACAAAGGCCACCATCGAACGGCTCCAGCGTACATCGCCTTTCACAATCGATATCTCGTGCCATTCCTTGAACGAAGAACGGTTCGACTGGTTTACGCAAGTCCCAGGGTCCTTTCGTGCGTTCACGCGGGGACTGGAACTCTTGAAAGACAGTGGCCTGCCGTTCACCTTGAAGACCAAAGCGATGAACTGGAATAGAGACGAGATGCCGCAGATCAAGCGATTCGTGGAATCCTTCGGTCAATCGTTTGGATTTACGACCTCGCTTTCTCCTCGGCTCAATGGCGACCTGTCTTCGCTCACCTATCGGTTGCCTCCGGATGAGGTCGTCGCATTGCACTGCGACGATTCGACCGTCGACGCCTCCGAGGACGGCTGTCGTTCCGCCGTCGACTTGTCCCTGCCCAGCACAGAGCGCCTCTTTCGTTGCGGCTGCGCAACGAATACGATTCACATCAACGCCTGGGGTGAACTTGGCACCTGCACCCTGCAATATGAGCGACGCCTGTCACTTCGAACCCATTCACTACCGAAGGCCATCGGACTGCTATTCAATGAGATCCGGGCATTGCGATATGACAGCGAGTCTCCCTGTCGGACCTGCGAGGTCCATACCTTCTGCGACAAGAAACCGTCAGATGCCCGATGGGAATGCCATGACGCCGAAGCCCCGATTCCCTACGATTGCGACGTTGCGGTGGCTCGCGCCGAAGCTTCATTACGTCAACCTTTGATTCACCCGTTATACAAAATTATCCAGAAGGCGGGCGGCAGATCATGATTGAGAAAAAACCGTACAACCCGCCGGAACTCTTTCGGGTCGATCTCAATCATGAACAGGCGATTCTCAGCGCCTGCAGCCTGTTGGCAACGAATCCTATGGCAGGTGGCATGGGTGCAGCATTTTGCCGGCAAGGCAACTGCAAAAATGCTAACGCCGCCGGCATGTCGGACAGTGGACCACGCCCCTCATAGTTGAGAACAACATAAATGGCAATGCGTCTCTATCGTTCGGCATGAGGTAAGACCCATGAACCAGAAAAAGTCTTACAGTGCTCCCACGCTCTATCGTGTCGACCTCAATCATGAACAAGCGATTCTGAGCGCCTGCAGCTTGATGACCATGAATGGCCTGGTCGGCTTCGGCAATAATACCTGTCGGGCTACCGGGTTTATCCCCTGCAAGCAAGGGGACAGCATCGGCGGCATGGGCGACAGCGGCCCACGCCAGTCATAGCGATTCCAACTCTCATGCAAATCCATTTGCATATTGCCGGGTATCGAATTCGAATGCAGGAACCGAATGATTATCCGCCTTTCGCCTGGCCCTTGAGTCCCTTCGATCGGTTTGTCACTGAGCCACACCCAGCACCCCACATACAGTTGAATGTCCGAATCGTCGAGGAGCTTCCCGTCGTTGGCAGAGGGCCGGTCCGTTTCGACGCCTGTCACGGGCTCTGGACTCTGTTCGAATCAGATGCCGGCTTTGTCTTGGAGTGCCTGGATACTCAAACGCTACGACCCCGAATCCTCGCGACCCTCTCTCCTGACTACTCGACCGTTCAGGCCTTTGTGCTCGAACAGACCGTCGAGGGAATGACCGGATGGGTGCCGATGCAGGTGCTCAATCCGATTGTCGAGTTGAGCCTGGTCACCAGAGTGGCTCGGGACGGGGGGATTGTTCTTCACTCTGCCGGCGTGGTGTCTCTAAAGGGTGGGTACATTTTCACCGGTCCGTCCGGTGCGGGGAAGTCTACCTTGGCTCAGCTCCTTGCCGAGGCAGGCGCGTCCGTCTTGAGCGACGAGCGCATGATCGTCCGGAGGAGCGGGGACAGAGTGGTCGCCTATGGAACCCCCTGGGTCGGCAGCGGCCAATATGCCAAGAATGCATCCGGTCCTGTGACCGGTCTGTACTGCATCCGTCATGGCACCCAATCTCACCGGATCGAGACCATGAGCCCCGGTGCGATCATGTCGGCTATTCTCCAGCAATGTTTTCTGCCGCATTGGGATCGAGAGGCGATGGACTCGACATTGGTGTTTCTGAGCGACTTCGTCCGTCAGATACCCTGTCGAGGCCTTGCGTTCCTCAAGCAGCCGGATATCGTGGACTACCTCGACCATCAGTCTGCAGACCTGTCGCA
>DAISKX010000151.1:0-7766 GCA_036820725.1 Nitrospiraceae bacterium | reverse complement strand
ATAAGCGCTTGACTCCGCAACAGTGCTGGACGGCGGCGGAGGAATGCGGGGCGCCGATTGTGAGCATTCCGGGCGGGGAGCCGCTGATCCATCCCGAGATGCCGGAAGTGGTCCGTGGTTTGGTCGAGCGAAAGAAATACGTGTATCTCTGCACCAACGCGATTTTGCTGGAACGTAAGCTCGATGAGTATACGCCGTCGAAGTTCCTGACATTCTCCGTACATATGGACGGGTTGAAGCAGGAGCATGATTGGGCCGTCTGTCGGGACGGCGTGTACGACGTCGCTGTCAAAGCCATTAAGGCGGCATTGGCCAGGGGGCATCGGGTGACGACCAACACGACTCTGTTTGACGATGCCAGTCCGGAGCGAGTTCGGGGGTTTTTCGACGAGATGATGAAACTGGGCGTGGAAGGCATGATGATTTCGCCCGGCTATAGTTATCAGAAGGCCCCGGACCAGCAGCACTTCCTCAAGCGCAGTAGGACCCGCGAGTTGTTCTCCAAGATCCTGAGCAACCGCAAGCGCGGCTGGCGTTTCAATCAGTCCCCGCTTTTCCTGGAATTTCTCATGGGCAAGCGGGACTACCAGTGCACGCCCTGGGGGAATCCCACCTATAACGTGTTTGGGTGGCAACGCCCGTGCTATCTCCTGCAAGACGGGTATACGAAGACCTTCCATGAATTGATGGAAGAAACCAACTGGGATAACTACGGCACCGGCCGGAATGAGAAGTGCGCGGATTGCATGGTGCATTGCGGGTACGAGGCATCGGCGGTGGAAGATACGTTCGGATCGTGGAACGGGTTTGCCCATACGGTGAAGTCTACGCTGCTGCCAAACGCACGATAAGTTCGTCAATCGTCATGCGTCATTCGTCAATGGCTTGCCAAGGCCTTCCGTAAAATCCACGTTTGACGAATGACGGTTGACGCATAACGTATTGCGATGACTGACGCCAAATATCACATCCCTGAAGTCGGTGTCCTTGAAGGACGAGTGTTTCGACCCTCCACCATTGAGGAACTTACCGAGGCGGTTGAACTCGCGTTCGACTACCGTGGCGATGTGACGCTTCAACTCGCATCCGCGGAACAGATCACCGGCTATATCTTCAATCGTTCCGTGAACGGACCGTCATCCTCTCTGGAGCTGTTTCCTGCTTCGGGCGGGCAGAGGACTATCCCTTACGCTGACATCGTTTCAATCGCCTTCACCGGTGAAGATACGGCGACCGGAAAGTCTTGGGAGACTTGGGTCAGCAAGAAAGAATCTGATCGCCTGACCGAGCGCGATCGAGTGACCGCCGATGCGAAATCGCGCGGCCATTTGTAGCCTCTCCATTCACATCGTATACCCCATCGTCAGCAGTTGATGCCGGCATTCTGATCCTTCCGGCGCCCACTTCATATCTCCGGCTTCCTTCGCACTCCTCGCAGAAAATTCCACGGGAATCCGAACGCAATGCGGCCGCGTTTCCTGCAAATCTTCCGCCTCAGATGCGGTCGAATTGTTGACAAACAGGGGTGCCTATGTTAGAAGGGTCGGCCTTAATCTTGGGCACTCCGCGGTCGTGGAGCTTTTTGTTGCTTGAGACAGAATCGGATCACTCGAGGACGAAAGTTCTGGCATCAGACAAGCCGTGGAGAGATCGAAGGCGGAGGAGTATCAGTGGCGGTACTGCCTGGTGGGTCATTTCGACACTTGGCGTGTTCGGTTCCCTGTCTATTCCTTCACAACTGTTCGCCACGCATGAAGCCGACCATCGTTTCACGGTCGAAGGGTTCGTGTGCAATCAGGATGGCAAGGCGAGTCCTCAGGTTGAGGTGCTGGTCAAGGATACCAGGGTCACTGTCGGACAGACGGTTAAGACCGATAGCGATGGGTACTATAAAGTTACACTTCACCTGCACAACGATAATCTCGGCGACCCGCTGCTTGTCGAGGCCGGTCCCGAGCAAAAAGAGTTCAAAGTTCAATTCGATCCCAAGGATCTGGAGACCGAGCGGCACCTACGAGTTGATTTTGGAAGCGGGTGTGAACGCGATTTAGGTCCTCCTCTGTGGCTCGTGTACGGTTTCGCTGGTGTGGTGGTGGTAATAGGGGGCCTCATTGGTCTCAAAATATTCAAAAAGCGGAAACGCGACGCACAGCGGACAAGAAAGGGACAGGGTAAACGGCAGAAATAGAAGACGGTCCGTGGGGCATTGCACCTCGCCGGATCGAGGGTTGGAGTGTCAGGCGGGGGATGACCGGACGTGACCTCATTGAATTGTAACAGTTAACGCTTTTTGCTGAGGCTATGGAGAAGAGAGCCTCGGGAAAGGCGTTTTTTTCTGCCATTGTACAGGGTTGTGGTGCCGGACATGGTCTCTGTCCGGCATGAAGAAAGGAGCGGAGAATTTTTATGAAGGGTCTAGCGAAAAAAAATCTGGCTCTGATGGCCGGTGTCTTTGGGTTCGGTCTGACCGTTGCCGGTTGTGGCGAGGGGGGAGAAGGTCCGATCGTTCCGCCACCGCCGGCTCCTGCTGAATACGCCGATAAGCATATGCCTGCCGGATGGTGGAACGATCAGAAGATTATTGATGAGGGACGGGAAATCTACATCGGCGCCAAGAATCCTGACGTGAACTGCGCGAGCTGCCATGGCAAGGACGGCAAACCGGTCAAGGCCGGTGCGCGTGACTTCCGCAACGGCGAACGAATGAAGATGTACTCGGACTCGGTCTGGTTCTGGCGCATTTCCGAGGGTGTGCCCAATACCAAGATGAAGGCCTGGAAGACCAAGTTGCCGGATGAAGATCGCTGGAAGGTGATGGCGTTCGAGCGCACATTTGGATTGACAGGCAAGGGATGGGATCCCACGAAGAAGGATTGGGTACCTGCGGCGGAGGTCAGTAATGGAGCGGCGCCCGCTGCAGCACCAGCGGCGGCTCCTGCCCCTGCAGCGGCTCCCGCCGCGCCGGCGGGGAAGTCCGGCAAGTAACCGTGTGTTGGTTTCCGACTGAGGGGGGCGACGAGAAATCATGAAGATGTGGCAGCGCAGTCTCTTAGCTGTGTTCGCGTTTACCGCGGTGTTTGGAGGAGCGGCCTATGCACAGGGGTTGAACGCGCCTCCTGTGGAGTTTCCTTACACGGGAAATCGAACCGCAGTCTGGATCGTCGCCCAGCTTCATATTCTGTTTGCCGGGTTCATTCTCGGAGCCCCTATCTTCGTCGTGATTGCGGAATGGCTGGGCTACCGCAAGCAGGATCCGCGCTATGATCGCCTCGCGAAAGAGGTCACCAAGGTCACCGTTATTCTCTATAGCATGACGGCGTTGACGGGCGGCTTGTTTATCTTCGTGCTCCTGGCTACGTATCCACAGTTTACCAGCTGGTTGATCAATCATTTTTTCCTGATTTTTGCAGTAATCTATCCCCTGTTATTCATAGGGGAGACCATCGTCCTCTACATGTATTTCTATACGTGGGACGCGTGGAAAGGGGACAAGAAGGGCAGACATATCGCGCTTGGAGTGCTGCTGAACCTGGTCGGAACGATCACGCTGTTCGTCATCGACGGACCGACTTCCTTCATGAACACGCCGGTTAAAGGGGAGGGTGTCTCGCCTGCCGAGTTCCTTGCGACTGCGACTCTCTGGGACAAAATCTTCAATTACAGTTGGATTCCCATGAATCTTCACCGTCTGGTCGGGAACGTCACATTCGGCGGGTTTGTCGCCGGCCTCATCGCCGCCTATATGTACATGGGTGCGAAGAAAGACGAGGAGCGTTCCTATTACGACTGGATGGGGTTCGTCGGGAATCTGATCGGCGTCGGAGCGCTGTTGTTCCTCCCGTTTATGGGCTATCTCTACGCGTATGAATTGTGTGACTACGATGCGTCAATCTGTCCCTACATGATGGCCGATCAACTCTCCATGTTTTTCGAGATGCAGGGAGCCATGGTCGGGCTCATCTTCCTCGCCAGCAATTACTATATCTGGCTGAGCATGAAACGAATCGAGGGTGTGGAGCGTGTGAGGATGACCATCCTCGCCCCGATCGTGATGGTGCTGCTCCCCGGCATCATGACGAAAGTCATGACGGATTATCCGGTGCCCGATCCGCGGTCGCTGATGTTTTTGCTGCCGTTAATCCTGGCGCCGGTCATCCTCGGGCGCTTTATTCCTCTCACGGTCTCGTCCCGTACCGTCATCAAAGTCGGCTTCCTGATGATTGTAGTTGGCAACGCCATCTGGATGACGCCGCATGGGTTCGTGCCGACCGGCGCCAAGTTGGTCGCTGAACTGGAATTGCCGTCCGAATGGAACTGGCTCGCATTGATGCCGGCCAAGAATTCAGCCGCATTCACGCTGGTCTTCGTGACGGTGGTGAACTACGTCATGTATAACCGGGCCATCAGGCAAGGAACCATTGTATGGGGCAAGATCGATTTCGTCTCGCAGTTCGTGCTGGTGTTTTTGGCGTTCAGTATGATCTGGACCATGGCTCTCATGGGGTCGATCCGGTCTCTGCTCCGCAAGTACTATCATACGTACAATCTGTTGCCGGACTTCACCGCCGAATCATTCACACCGACTTTAGCCTATTCGGCTTGGTGGATTACGGCCATTACCATGGTGTTTTACGCCATTGTCAGCTTTGCCATTCTCGTCACGCTCAGGTCATCGGAGGGGAAGGGCCATGCACCCGAACCGAGTCCGGTGCCGGCAGGAGCGAAATAGGAGAGCGACGAGTCACGTTTTAGGGTGAACGAGGGATCGCATGGGAAATGTCATTAAGAAATCAATCGTTGGAGTGATCGTCGGGGTTATCCTCTTCGGTGCGGCGAACGTGCTGGGATTTCCGTTTGTCTTTCAGGCCATGTTTTTTGCCTATGCCATGCTCGGCACCGTGGTCTTCATTCTTCTGGATGCGCCCTCTCTCAAGGCTCTGAGTGGGGCCAAGGCCGTTGGTGCGCTGCTCGTATTTTACGTCATTTTATGCGTGGTCTTTATTGCCGGAGCGTCGCTCTGGCCGCAGTATGATCCGGAAGACGAGCGCGGGAAGATCAATCAGATTCTGAAGCCGAAACGGGAGCGTTACGAGGCAGGCAAAATCGATGTGCTCATGGAGCGTGCCAAGGCGCTTGACGAGAAGGCGAAGGAATTAACGGCTCGTCTCCAATCGCTGGGCGTGGGGCAAGCTGCCCATGACCAGAAGGTCGGCGGAGATGGGGCTCCTCCCGCCACGGGCGGAGTGGTTGCCGCTGGCGACGTGATGAAGCTCGGGGAGGAGCAGTGGCAACTGCAGGAATGCTACAACTGCCACAAGTTGAAGGGCGAAGGCGGAAAGAAGCGCGGGCCTGAACTCGACAACATCGGGAATTTGCTGACCGTTGAGGAAATCAAGCAAAAGATCCTCGATCCCAAGAGTTGGATGGCCGAAGGATTTGAAAAGGAATACGAGAAGGGTAAAATGCCCGACAAATATAAAGACCTGATGGAAGACAAAGACGTTCAGGTCCTCTCTGCGTGGTTGGTCACGTTTAAAAATACCGCGGTGAATACTCCGAAGCCCATCAAGAAGAAGTAATGATGCAGCCAAAGCTCAAGTCAAAAGTTCTCTGCACGGATCGTGAGGTCGGAGAAATCAAACGGGTCATTGTGGATCCGATTTCCCTTGAGATCAGCCACATTGTCGTGGGCGGTGACGGCATGGGCCTGATCGAACGACAAGTGCCGATGGGCCAGGTCCAGAGCATGACCGACGATGTCGTTACGTTACGCTCATCTTCTTCCGATTTTGCCGGACTGCCCGCCTTTAAGCGTGACGATTACGTCACGACCCACGAAGTGGAAATCGCCAAGCTGGACGATAAGATTCATGTGACTCCTGGAGAAGTTCTGGTCCCTCTACCCGAACTCGAGAGGAATGTGAAGCGGCGAACCTTCTTTGCCGCCTTTACCCAGGCCATCGGCCTTCTTATCGCAGTCCCCCTCGCATGGCCTGTGCTGCGCTACCTGATGAAGCCCATGTACCAGCCGTTCGACAATGGATGGCTCAAGATCGGGAATGTCGCCAAGATCAAGCAAGAAGACGTTGGCGTGCAATATAAGTTCAAGCGGAAGCTGAAAGAAGCCTACATGCCCGAGCAGGACATCGACAAGAACGTGTGGATCCTGAAGGCGACGCCGGCGGTCCTCGACAAGATCTATCAAGGGAAAGACATGGAATTTCGCGACGCCACCGGCAAGCATGTATGGACCAATAAAAAGAACGTTCCCTACATCGCGTTTTCCGGCAAGTGTCCCCACCTGGGGTGCGGGTATAAGTGGCGAAAGCACAAAGTGCTCGGCCAGGTCTTTCTATGTCCCTGTCATCTAAGTATTTACGACGCGAGCGGCAAGGTTCTCGATGGACCGGCGCCGCGCCCACTCGATACGCTCCCTATCCAGGTGACCGCGAACGGTGAAATTACCGTCATCGACATGGAGTTCAAGGCTGGAACCAAGGCGCAAGTACGGATCGTGTGATGGAGACCCTGCAACCCACGAATACACCGCCGTCCGTGATCGAAAAAGTGTTCGACTTCGTTGACGAGCGCGTCGGCCTGAAAACGCTTCAGGCGAAAATGCTCAACGAGCCGGTGCCAGGCGGCTCACGGTGGGCCTACGTGTTCGGCTCGATCCTCTTGTTCATCTTCATCATGCAAGCGGTCACCGGGATCCTCTTGATGTTCTACTACGTTCCGACGGCAGACCACGCGTATGCGAGCACCCAATACATTATTCATGATGTGGACTATGGCTGGTTCTTATTGAGCTACCACTTCTGGGGTTCCACCGCCATGGTCGTGACCGTGTTCGCGCATATGTCGCAGGTGTTCTTATGGGGCGCGTATAAAAAGCCCCGTGAAATGGTCTGGCTCGTTGGATTGGCGTTGTTCGGCCTCGTCATGGGCTTCGGCTTTACCGGATATCTTTTGCCCTGGGATCAGCGTGCCTACTGGGCGACGACCGTCGGTGTCGAGATCATGGATAAGACACCCCTCCTGGGTGATTTCCTGGCTCGCTTCCTCAAGGGAGGACCGACACCCGGACAGATGACGCTGAGCCGGTTTTTCGTGATCCATGTGATGATTCTCCCGGCCGCGCTGATGGGCTTGGCCGGGCTGCATATTTTTCTGTTCCGCAAAGCAGGTCCTGCCGGTCCGTTCCGCGGCACGCCGCAGGAGTTGAAGATCAAGACCGACTATTTCTTTCCACGGCAGATCTGGAAAGACATCGTGGGGATGGTCGTCGTGTTCTTGAGTATCTGTATCCTGGCGTTTTGGGAGCCCGTCGTCCTCTTGGAAGAGGCGACGCCCGATCCCGGAGATTACCATCCGGAACCCGAGTGGTATTTTCTGTTCCTTTTCCAAATGCTCCGGCTCAAAATCTTCGCCGGTGAGTTCGGGCAATTCCTTGGAGCCGTCGCCATTCCCGGCGCGTTTATGGCGCTCTTGGCGGCGCTGCCCTTCATCGATCGCAGCCCGGAGCGGAATATATTCAAGCGACCGATCGCATTGATCGGATGGATCATCGTGATGGCCGTTATTCTGATTTTCACGATCTCGGCCATCATCAACCGTGAATTCCTCGACTAACAACACTACCGTCATGCGTCAAAGGTCATCCGTCAACCGTGTAAAGAAGGTCTCGAGGGAAGCGGCTCCTCGGGCGTGCCGGGGTCGGGCGGGTGCGATGGGAACAGAGCCTGTCTCGGCAGGCTCGGGTTGGG
>DAISKX010000150.1:0-7790 GCA_036820725.1 Nitrospiraceae bacterium | reverse complement strand
CGTCCCGATACTCGTTCATGATACAAGGAATAACGAGCGTCAGGTTTGCGGACGCTGCCGAGACGGTGAGGCAGCCGTGTCCCGGTGAGCGCCCAGTGTCTTAAGAAGCTGGCGGGACTTCTTTAACATCCTAGTCGAGGTTGCTATGCCGCGTTCATTATGGAAAGGAGCCATCAGCTTCGGGTTGGTCAACATTCCGGTTGTCTTGTATTCCGCAGAGAACCGCAATAACTTCGATTTGACCATGTTGGATCGGCGCACGATGAAGCCCGTTGGGTTTAAGCGGTACAACAAGGAGTCCGGGAAAGAGGTGGGATGGGACGACATCGTCAAAGGCTACGAGTATGAAAAGGAGCGGTATGTGGTCCTGACCGATGAGGATTTTAAGCGGGCCAACGTCGACGCGACACAAACCGTAGACATTGTGGCCTTCGTGGATGCCGAAGAGGTTGCGCCCACCTATTTTGAGACGCCCTATTATCTGGCCCCGGACAAGCGTGGCGAGAAAGGATACGCTCTTCTCAGGGAAACCTTGAAGGCGACCAACAAGATTGCCATCGCCACCGTCGTCATTCGCACCAGGCAATATCTGGCAGCCCTCATCCCGAGCGGGGACGTCATCGTGTTGAACACACTGCGGTACAAGAACGAACTCAAGTCGGCGAAAGATCTCGCTGTGCCTTCGGGCAATTTGAAAGCATCCGGCGTCTCCCCGCGCGAGATCGAAATGGCGAAAAAGCTCGTGGAGGAAATGACCGACCGGTGGAAGCCGGATAAGTATCGCGACACCTATCACGAAGATCTCATGACACTGATCGACAAACGGATCAAGACGGGAGAGACAGAAGTCATTACCGAGGCCGAGAGCGACGAAAAGGAAGAGCAACCGGCTAAGGGAAAAGTCCTCGATCTGATGGCACTGTTGAAGCGGAGTGTGCAGGCAAAGGGGCAGTCGCCATCCCGATCGAAGCGTGCATCGAAAAAACAGGAGCGGCATCCTCGCCGAAAGAGTGCCTGAAAGGCATGTGATGACGTCATCCGGCGTCGCGGAGGGGCCTGCGACCAACCACCGACGGAAGCAGGTGATCGAATCCATCGGTTCCGCAAAGACGGCGGGCTTGCGGTACGTGTCGGATGCAAGTCCGGGGGTGATTCGCAGAAGGCGGGGACAAGGATTCTATTACATCAGTCCCGCGGGCAAGGTTCTGCGCGATCCGTCGTCTGTGCGTCGCATCAAGTCGCTCGTGATTCCGCCGGCCTGGAAGGATGTCTGGATCTGTCCGGACCCAGATGGCCATTTACAGGCGACGGGCCGTGATGCCCGAGGACGAAAACAGTACCGTTATCATCCACGGTGGCAGCAGGTCCGGGACGGCACGAAGTACGATCGTATGCTGATGTTCGGCAGACTCTTGCCGAAGATCCGAAAGCGGGTCGCCAGAGACCTCGCAACCCCGGGGCTCTCGCGCGATAAAATTTTGGCCACGATCGTCCGTCTGCTCGAGACCACCCTGATCAGGGTGGGCAACGAAGAATATGCCCGTGCCAATGAATCGTTCGGGCTCACCACCATGCGGGACCGGCATGTGAAGGTGAATGGGCACAGCCTGCGTTTCGAATTTCGGGGGAAGAGTGGGATTCGGCATGCCGTGGCTCTGACCGACCGGAGACTGGCGCGCATCGTCAAAGAGAGTCAGGATCTACCCGGCTTCGAATTGTTTCAGTACATTGACGAGAAGGGGGCACGCCGGTCGATCGATTCTGCCGATGTCAATGCCTATCTCCAGCGCATAGCCGGTCAGGAGTTCACCGCGAAAGATTTCCGGACGTGGGCAGGCACGCTCCTGGCCGCTCGGGCTCTGCAGGAGTGCACATCGTTCCAGTCGACGACGCAAGCCAAGCGCAATGTGGTCTCGGCGATCGAAGCGGTGGCGAAGCGCCTCGGCAACACCAAGACGGTCTGTCGCAAATGCTACGTGCACCCGGAAATCGTGAATGCCTATATGGACGGGACCTTGCTCCAATCGCTGCGCGGGCGAGTCAACGATGAATTAGCTCGCTCTTGCCGTGCTCTTCCCCGGGAGGAAATGGCCGTCTTGGCCTGCCTCCACGAGCGGTTGAACGGCAATAGGCGCGTGCCTCGTCATGCGAAAGTAGCCCGCGCGTTCTCCTAGCCCCCAGCAAAGCATCCGTTGATTGATATCTTCCAACGATCTGTTATCGTTGGGTTGAATGGGACAAGTTGTCGCGTCAGGATCGTTTCGTCTTGTCCCAATTCCGCCGACATTCCACAACCCAGGGATTGCATGGAGAAATCGGAGGCCTGTTTCTTGCTGAAACACCTGTTCAACAGGAGTTGTCCGATGCGCAGATCTTTCTTGGTTTCGGTCATCCTTTCTCTTTCGTCTCTACTTTTGAGCGAGGCCGAGGCCTTTCAGGATTTAGGACGTCCGTCCCGGCAGCTTGAGCAGCAGATTCCTATTCTGGGAGTCATGATGCGGGGCGACGAACCCATTGGAACCGTGGCCCATGTGATTGTGTCGTTTGCCGAGCGTAGCGATGCCACCGGGTTGGCGGTGATCTTTCCTGGTTCGGTCGGAAAACTTTCCCCCATGGCACAGACATCGACAGAGCAGGGCATCTACAGGGCGGCACGCGTAGCCGGTCTTTCCACGGATTCCTGGACGGTCATGGTGACGGTCGTGCAACCGAACGTCACTATTTACGGCAATAGCCTCTCGGCGATGGTAGGGCTCACGGTGATCGCCATGGCCAAAGGGCAGGCGATCTTGCCTGATCGCGTGATGACCGGAGGGATTGCTCCGGATGGACATATCTTAACGGTCGGTGGGATACCGTTGAAAATCGAAGCGGCGGGATTGGCGCACCTCAAACGCGTGATCGTACCGGACGAGATCAGCCCCGACGACGGGGATTGGCGGACACCATTCCTGATGCACGTAAGCCCGGTGAGTTCGCTGCAGCAGGCCTATTTCGGCCTCACGGGCAACCCGCTTATTCCGCAACTCTCCACAGATTCTCTCCCCACCGTTGCAGTCCATTGATCTGATTGCGCAATCAATCGTCGCGACGGCAGGGTAAAATTTGCACAGAAACGCCCGTGACGAGCACCGGCATGATGGCTGAGTCTAATCCGCTAGCTCCATGCGTGGGTTCCATGCGATCTCCCACAAATGACCATCAGGATCCTGGAAATACCCGGCGTACCCTCCCCAAAATGTCTTGCCGGCCGGCTTGATGATCGTTGCACCCGCTCTTTTCGCCTGCTCCATCACTGCGTCCACCTCCTCCGAACTGCCGACATTGTGACCGAGGGTAAACTCGGTAGAGCTGTGAGCGGTCTTGGAGATGGTCGCATCACGAGCGATGTTATCGCGAGGCCAAATCGCAAGCTCTAGTCCTGGCTGCAAATCAAAGAAGGCAACCGCGCCATGTTCGAATTCTGTGCCGACAATCCCTTCCGTCGGCAGTCCTAGACCATCGCGATAAAACACCAGCGATTTTTCCAAATCGTCTACGCCCAATGTAATAATTGTGATTCGTGGTTTCATACATACCTCACGAGCCGCAGGTCTGAGATTGAAGGTCCTCAGCGTCTGCCAATTCCGCCACTCCCACATTTATTCTAGGATACGAGCTGATACTGCTTCTAGTGCCCCCCGTACCTCTAACGTGTCGTCTATTATTTTGAGTCTTCCACCGTTGAATCCCTGTCTTCTACCATTACCCTTGCCGGGGTTATTAATGCCCGGCTCAAGGGTACTCACCGAGCCCCGCCGCATAATCTCCTAAGTGTATTCTCACGCATCACTACTAGTCTAAGACTACTTACAGGAGGTGAAATCATGAGTACAGCCATATTGATCATCCTCATTCTGCTGCTAGTCGGAGTGCCTCAGTCTTGTGAGGAGTGCCTAATTTCGGCCATTCACCCAAATGAGACCTGACGCACTCCAGGTTTCAAATTCCGATTTTAACCCGATACGGATTTGCCGGCCGTCTCCACGGATCATATCCATGCATTTCCTTGACTGTCATCCGGTCCTTGCTACAGTTCAACACAGGTTTAACACCACAGGCATTATGCAATGTCCGGACTGTCAGAAGGATCTTGTTGAGATTCCTACGCGTGAAGGGCCACAGCTCGACGTCTGTCCCGGCAGACACGGGGTGTGGTTGGATGTGGGAGAAGCGAACTTGGTCGTGCAGGACTACCGTGCGCTGACGGCCACGACCCACAGTCATGGAGCAAGCGCGTGTCCTACCCGGACCGCGGTCTGTCCCCGGTGTGGCGGGAGCCTGGTTCCATCGCCGGTGCGCGAGACACCGCTATTCGCCTGCCGTGCCTGTCAAGGCTGGTGGCTTCCTCAAGGCAGCCTCACGCACCTCAACGAAATGACTCGAGGCGGCGCTGCAACAATTCGGCTGAACGAGCCCGATTTCTATGCGCAGGCCGCCAAGAGACGCTCTGCGACTGGCGCTCTAACAATGGAAAGTCCTTCCGGTCAAACCCGGACTGGACCTCGCGTGCAGGCATTGTGGTTCTGGACCATCTTTTCGGCTGGTGCCGTTCTCATCGCATGTCTCATCTTATTTGCCGGCATTCGGAAAACCGTGACGACAGCGCACTGGACAAAGACGCCCGACGAAACATTGCTCTACTTGGCGCTCGGCGTCGTGGGCGGCATTGGACTGTTCATGTATGGCTTCGTGGTGAACCGCCGGAAGCACCTCATTGAAAGCACACCCAGTTCCCCCGTGCGGTCATTGGCGGTCGGTCTTGTGGAAGTGAGCGGCCATGCCCAGCCTGAGGGCGACCTGTTACGGGCACCGTTCAGTGGGATTCCTTGTGTGCTCTTCTCCTATGAGATCGAAGAACGCCGTGGATCAGGAAAGGACGCGCGGTGGGAAACGATTGCCAAGGGAACGTCGGCGCAGCCCTTCTTCGTTCAAGATAAGACCGGCAAGGTCCTTGTGGTCCCGTTCGGCGCCCAATTGATTCTGCCGGAGAATCGAACGACTCGTACCAACTGGTTGGGTACGTTGCCGGATCAAGCCGTAGTTGGCCTGACTGAACTGGGTATCTCGACAGACGGTTGGTTGGGACAGAAGACCTTACGTTGTAGCGAAGCGTTTATCCTGCCTGAGGAAACTGTGTACGTCCTGGGTACTGCTCATGAAAAGCAAGGTGCCGCCGAAAGCACTGAGAACTCGGCCCGATTGTATATCGGCAGCAGCCGAGATCACGAGTTTATCATTTCGGATCGGAGTGAAAAGGAGTTGCTGTCCAGGTTACGCTGGCAGGTATTCGCCCTTCTCGCCGGAGGCCCGAGCCTCGCGGTAACCTGCCTGCTCATCATCTTCAAGACCTACATGACTGCCGTTCGATAGACTTCACGTTCAACAGGGAGAGGCACATGGACATCACGCTACTGATTGGGACTTTGCTGGTCTTCGGTGTGATCGGGATCATCGCCTACGGGGTGGGCATCTACAATACCGTGGTGCGGCTGTCAAACAACATCGACAAGGCCTGGTCGAATATCGATGTAATCCTCAAGCAACGTCACGATGAGCTGCCGAAGCTCGTGGCGGTGTGCAATAGCTACATGACGCATGAACGGGAGACACTCGAAGCCGTCACCAAAGCCCGGAGCGCCTATAGCCAAACGGCGAGCATCGATCAGAAGGCGAAGGCGGAAAACCAGATCACGGCTGCGCTGGGAAGGCTCTTCGCCGTGGCGGAACAGTATCCGGATCTGAAAGCCAACCAGGAGTTTCTGAACACCCAGCAGCGGACCTCCGCACTTGAGAACACCATCGCAGATCGGCGGGAGTTTTATAATGACTCCGTCAATCTCTACAACATTCGCATCGAGCAGGTCCCGGCTCTCTGGGTGGCCCAGCAGATCGGCTATAGAACGAGGCCGCTGCTGACTGTTGCGCAGACCGATCGGGAGGATGTTCACCTTGCCTTTGCCAATCGCGCCCGATCAATGGGTTGACCTGATACGAAGAGTTTTCATTCCACCGATGTGGCATTCGCTGCTTCGACTACTTCCCTCTTGAAGTGCAAAGAAAAGCGTCGTGTTCAATTTTCAAGAGTCGTTAGCCCTCGCAAGGCTTGAATCTCCGGCATCCGCTGATCTCCAGTTTCGATACACTTCGTCCAGGGATGCGACAGAGCGCCGACACCCGCCCCGACCATAGCGAACGGCATCGCCACGACGAAGAGCGGCACCCCGATGCCGTAGCCGACCCACTGCAGTGCAGGATTATCGCGTGTCTCGCCGGCCTGCACCACGCGTTCCGCCGGGTACAGCGGGAAGGTACCGTATTCGCTCCCGAGACTGGCGCTCTCACCCACGGTCCGACAACGCGCGTCACTCAGCGCGGGTAATAGGACTAGTGTGAGCATAAGCAGCATCGCGTTGATCCTCATCCTTGCCTCCCTTTGTTCCTCTCCCATACCGTTCTTCTCAGCGCTTATTTTCGCATAGACAAGGCAGATAGTTCAGCCCTTCTGTGCATCAACGCCCCAGCTCATGACACGCACTTCCTTCCCATCCGAACCGCGCAACTGTTCGGCCAATCGCCAGCTCATCAGTAAATTTCCACTTTGGCTTGGGGCATGGTCTTTGAGAAATTCGGTAGAGATGACTGCCGTACAGACCGAAGGGGGTTCGTCAGTTTCGATGCGAAACACTTGCGCCAATCTACTCGGATCATACGAATCGCGGAGCGATGAACCAGGGAACTGCTCAGAGAGATATTCACGCACAGCAGCGATTCTCTTCAATTCGTCCTCTGTAATACCAGTGGTTCCCCAGGCCATGATGCAGATTCCTTTCGTTCAGGTGATGACTTCTTTGAGATGACCGAGCCAATCGTTTGTGTATGGTGTCACTCACCCATATTACGTTCTGCATAATCCTTGTTAAAGTTTGGTCCAGGACAACTATGAGGTGACAGAAACCTCAGCGGAACGCTATGCTCGCTCGCTCGAACCTTGATCGAATTCCTGGAGTAAGCCACTAGAGGGTAGTTGAACCCGCCGGATGCCCAGCCGCAAGCCCTGGAGTCGAGTGGTCGGGGGCGCCATCAGAAATCGAGCAGACATAATACTTGACACATTGTAGTGCATGCTGATAGGTCAGATGGGCAGTAGACGCAAGCCGGAAGACGGTGGACACTAGCGCGCATCGTCTCCGAAGTTCGGCTGTCCACATCACGCCGCCGCGGTCTTCGGTCATCAGGGATATTTCCAACCGTGCCGGCATTCAACGGCATGCATCTCACCGCAGCAGTGCAAGGAGGTTTTCTATGACCCAGCGGGTGGCGATGGCGGTCCTAGGGTTTCTTGCATGGGTGTGGGTCTATGGCGCGGCGGCTCAGGCTGAACAGGTGCAGGTCGCGGTGGCAGCCAACTTTGTCCCTCCTTTTAAAGAAATCGCAGCGGAGTTTCAGAAAGCGACCGGCCATACGGCCCAGCTCAGTGCCGGCTCCAGTGGGAAATTCTATGCGCAGATCAAGAACGGTGCCCCTTTCGAGGTCTTTTTTTCGGCGGATGATGAGCGCCCGAAGCTACTCGAGGAGGAAGGGCTTGGAGTCAAGGGAAGCCGGTTCACCTATGCCGTCGGCCGTCTGGTGTTGTGGAGTCCTGACCCTCAGGTGGTCAAAGGTGAGCAGACGCTGCAATCCGACGGCTTCAAGCATCTCGCCATGGCCAATCCAAAGACCGCTCCCTATGGCGCGGCTGCCATGCAGGC
>DAISKX010000149.1:0-7794 GCA_036820725.1 Nitrospiraceae bacterium | reverse complement strand
CCTCGTGTATTAGTCTTACGTCCGTGGACACCCGCGAGGTCCACGGCGCGAAGAATAATGAGCGCCACGTTTGTGGACGCCCGCGAGTGGTGAGCGGGCCGTGTCCCGTAAAGCGGGCCGTGTCCTAGTGAGCCGGGGGACATGGGTAGAGCGCCTTTTTCAACATCCTGCTATTATGAAACGGTGAACCCTACCGAATGAGGACCTATGGCCAGCCGAGTCGTCATGCCAAAATTGACTGATACAATGGAAGAGGGCGTCGTCGTCGAGTGGAAGAAGAAAGAGGGCGACCCTGTGCAGGCAGGGGATGTCATCGCCGAGATTGAGACGGATAAAGCCGTCATGGATCTGGAAGCCTTTGCGTCCGGCATCCTGCGAAAGGTTATGGCGAGGGAAGGGGAGACGGTCAAAGCTGGTGCGCTGATAGGAGTGATCGGCGAGGCGGATGAAGACATTACCGCTGCTGCATCCGACTCCATTACAACCTCTGCCGCCGTAAAAACCGCTCCAAAGACACCCGCACCGGCCGCTCGTGCCGCCGGGAGCCAGTCTCGAACAGGAGAACCCCGCACGATAGCATCGCCCCGCGCGAAAGCATTGGCAGCGGAGCGCGGCATCGACCTTTCGACCGTTCACGGCACCGGGCCGGAGGGACGAATCGTCGAGGACGATGTCGTGAAGGTTGCCGGAGCCGACCAGACTACCATGCCGCCCGGAACCGATCAGCCGCTCAGCCAAATGCGCAAAGCGATCGCGCGTGCCACCTCGCACAGTAAGGCGCCGGTCCCGCACTTTTATCTCACCGTGGACATCGCCATGGAAAAGGCGGAGCTGTTCCGCAATCAGTTCAAGCAGGACCGCCGGGTACACCCGAGCGTCACCGATCTGATCATCAAGACCGCGGCGCTGGCGCTTACGCATCACCCGCAGATCAATGTCTCCTACATCGGCACTGCAATCAGACGGTACTCCACGATCGACATCGGTATCGCTGTCGGTTTGGACGACGGACTGATTTCACCGGTGCTGAAGAACTGCGGCGCCAAATCATTGGAACAGATCTCGACCGAGTCGCGGGAGTTGATCGAACGGGCCAGGAGCAAACGGCTTCAGCCGCCGGAATATGCCGGTGCCACCTTTTCCATTTCCAATCTGGGGATGTACGATGTGGCCAATTTCATCGCCGTCCTGACGCCTCCCCAGGCCGCGTGCATCGCCGTATCCGCCGTGCGTGATGTAGCCGTCGTGGAAAACGGAGCGATCAGGGCAGGAAGACGGATGAGCATCACCCTGTCATGCGACCACCGTGCACTCGACGGGATGCAAGCCGCTCAGTTTTTGAAAGAATTCAAGCGCATCCTCGAACACCCTCAGGAATTGGCCACACAGGGAACGGCAACATGACGTTTGTTCCACTCAAGGACTTGCGACCCTCCGGAGGTGACGGACTTCCCACCGCCGGCCGGCCGGCACAAGCAAGGGAACGACTGCCTCCCTGGTTCAAAGTCCGCCTGCAGCGCGGCCCCGACTATCAGGATATCCGGAGCATCATGGACCGGCTCCAACTGCACACGATCTGCGAAGAGGCCCGTTGCCCCAATATGTGGGAATGTTGGAACGCCCGGACCGCGACATTTCTTATCCTGGGCGAC
This sequence comes from Nitrospiraceae bacterium, assembly GCA_036820725.1. Classification (GTDB taxonomy): domain Bacteria; phylum Nitrospirota; class Nitrospiria; order Nitrospirales; family Nitrospiraceae; genus DASSBQ01. The sequence continues at coordinate 6,142 of DAISKX010000149.1, read as the reverse complement.
ATTTGCACCCGGCGGTGCCATTACTGTTCGGTCACAACCGGGCGTCCTTTGGAAGTGGATCACGAGGAGCCCCTTCGAGTCGCCCAGGCGGTTCAGGCCTTGAGCCTGAGACATGCCGTCATTACGTCGGTAAACCGTGATGAACTGGAGGATGGAGGAGCCTCGGTCTTTGCCGAAACCATCCGACAAATCAGGAAATCGATCCCAACCTGTACGGTGGAAGTCCTGATCCCGGATTTCGAGGGAAATGAGGACGCGCTCGCAGCAGTCTGCGCTCAACGACCGGATATCCTGAACCACAATATCGAAACGGTGCGGTGGCTCTTTCCGTCGATTCGGCCGCAAGGCAAATATCAGCGGTCGATCGAATTGCTCGCACGAGCCAAGCGGATGGGGATGAAAACCAAGTCAGGTCTCATCCTGGGTATGGGAGAAACACTCGATGAAGCCCGGGACGTCATGCAGGATCTCCGGTCCGTCGGCTGCGACATTATGACCATCGGACAATACCTGCAACCCACGAAAACCCATCTGCCGATCGCGAGGTTCTATCACCCTGACGAGTTCAGCCAACTCAAAGCGGAAGGCCTTGCGATGGGATTCGCCCACGTCGAATCCGGCCCACTGGTGCGCAGTTCCTACCATGCGGAGCAGCAGGCCGGTCATCGCTGACGGCCGTGAATCGAGCGGCACCCTCGCCTCCCGGGTCTTCGCCCCTGGAGCCTATTCAACATCACCCGAACATCAACAACCATCGTTGTGTATAGATCCAAGACAGTGCCGTGATGCGTAATGAAACCAAGTGCACGTGAGATGACAGACGAAAATCAACTCATCAACCCGAAGGAGAGAGGATGGCACCGGATATCAAATCGACCCTCGTACAACGCTACTTTGCGGCGACTCGCACCATGAATGTCGATGCCTGGCTGGCCTGTTTTGCAGAAGATGCCATCAGCCACGATCCCTATGGAGCACCACCCATTCAAGGAAAGGCCGGGCTCCGTCAATTCTTTCTGAACGTGGCCAAGGCGTTTACTGAGATCGGCTTTACCGAAGATTATGTGGCGGTGACGGGGAATCGCGCCGCCGTCAAATTCACAGTGCGCGGGATCGGCATAACCGGCAGGACAGTGACAGGTGAAGGGATCGACGTGTTCGAGTTCAATGACCGTGGCACGATTCAGACCATGTGGGGGTACTGGGATCCTGCTGCGCTGATCGCGCGAACTCAGGCCTGACGTCTCACTCGGACGCGATGCGTGAGCTACAGGCAAAGGAGAGGACTATGACGACATACCGGGAGCTTGACCTAAGGTTGACAGCCGAACAACAGAAGTTGAAGCAGGACATGCACGACTTTTCCAAATCTGTCTTAATGCCGGCTGCCCTCGCCCTCGATCGCTTGCCGGATCCTCAGCAGGTGATAGACCAAAATTCTCCGCTCTGGACTACATTCAAGGCCGCCTATGCACGAGGTATTCATACAGCCCTCATTCCCAAAGCCTGCGGGGGAATGGGCCTGATCGGATTGGATGCTCATCTGGTTTTCGAAGAACTGGGTTGGGGAAGCGCCGAATTTGCCGCCGCGCTTGCTGTGTCCGGATTTCCGTTTGCCATGGCGGCCGCAACAGCAAAGAGCGACTTGATTGAAGAATTAGTCGCGCCATTCGTGACAGAAAAAGACGCCCGCCAGGTCGGATGCTGGGCCATTACCGAACCGGATCATGGGTCCGATCAGTTCATGGGAGGTACGCCGCAATTTCGTGATCCCGAGATCTTCGGACAAGTGACCGCCCGCACGGATGGTTCCGACTACCTCATCAACGGGCAGAAGGCGGCGTGGGTCTCCAACGGGACGATCGCGACGCATGCGGTCACCTATCTGACACTGGATAGAACCAAGGGCATGGCGGGCGGCGGGGTGGCATTTATTCCCTTGAATCTACCTGGCGTGTCGAAGGGCAAGCCGCTTGACAAAATGGGACAACGGGCCCTGAATCAAGGCAGCATCACCTTTACGAATGTCCGCATACCGAAGCGGTATATGCTCTTCGATGCCACCTCCTATGAAACGATTTTGAATCTGACCCTTGTGTTGACCAACGGGTTGATGGGAGCGGTCTTTACCGGGGTTGCCCGGGCAGCCTATGAACTGGCGCTGGCCTACACCAAAACGCGGAGGCAAGGCGGCAAGCCGATCTGTGAACATCAGCTGGTGCAAAAACATCTTTTCGACATGTTTACGAAGGTCGAAACCAGCAGGGCACTCTCCCGGGCGGCGATGGTCTATAACGCATCCGCCCAACCGCCGGCGCTCGAATACTCCATTGCAAGCAAAGTGTATTGCACGCAGGCCTGCCTCGAAGTGACCGACACCGCGCTGCAACTGTTTGGAGGCCGTGGGCTGACTCGTGAGTACCCGATCGAAAAACTCTATCGGGATGCGCGGGCTTCGTTGATCGAAGACGGGGCTAATGACGTGCTGGCTCTGGTGGGAGCGAGAAGGTTGTTAAGCAATTCAATTTCGGAGACGATCTAAAGTAGGCAGCACATTCTGCCGTGTGTACCAATAGGCCCATGCGATCAGCACAGCCTGCAGCGGGAGTCTCAGCCACAACATCACGGGATTAAATTCCGGGAAGAGATCGGGATGGAGGAGCCATGTGAATGTTTGCTGGAAACACCGCAATGAGCAACACGATCAATCCCCATCCAGATAGGCTTGTCAGTCGCGGAATCAGCAGGCCGACGCCCAGGGCTATTTCAGAGAAACCGCTCACGTGCACGAGGACGCGATGCCAGGGCAGGTATGGCGGCATGATGCGCACATAGAAATCCGTATGAAGGAAATGATTCAGACCGGCCAGCACGAAGAAGAGGGCGAGAGCATATTTGAGGATGAGCTTGACAGTCGGCATCCAATTCGGCCGAATGTCTCCTCATCATTTATAGCTTCTTTGCTATCGGTATGCACGGGCAGTGAGCCGTTCACAGGTAGTGGAACTGGGAAACGGCGATGCGTTTGGTTACGCTGGCGACGACGAGAAAATGTTCGATGAAACGGCCCCAAACCTTAGGGGCCCAAGTCAGAGGAAAGCACGAGAAGAGCAGGCTACCTAGCCACAATGTTCACTTGAGCGGAGTATCCAAGTAAGCCGAGAAGCTGCTCACAGTCTTCCCAGGCCAGTCCAAATGCACGCACGTCAGCGACACCAAGCCGAGCGATCACCTCTCGAATCGTGGCGAAATGGGCGGGGTCGAATTCACCTTCCATCAACGCAGATTCTGCCCAAGATACCAACTCAGCCAGGGATAAATCGTGCCGCAGATAAGCGCCAAGTTTCTCTGTTACTGTTTCACGAGTAATCAGTCTCATAGCGGCTATACCTTCCGATGGCCTAAGTCTATCGGATATTTATGATGAACCTCAACTAAATGCCCCGTTTCATCACGGATTTCCTGATAAAAACGAAGTGTGACTTCCTTTGCATCTACTTCTTTAACATATCGTGCCTTCCAGCCAGACCGGCTTTGAACATCGAGCCAATACCGTCTCCCACCAGTTGCCAGGTCTTGCCAATTCAAGAACTTGCGCTCATTTTGTTCCCTTGTACTCACTAACAGCGCATATTCTTGAATTCCCTATCGCCTGTCAAGGAAGCAGCCACTCGTGGGAGTCCATAATAAGTCGCTTAGTCGGGGGTTCTACTTCGAGGATACTGCGGGAGCACCCAACTAGCGCTGATTATTCATGATTGAATTCTTATAGAGCCGACTGACGAAGGGTAGGCAACTCCGGTGGCGCCATAATGCGTTTGATCTTTTTCGCTACTGAGTGCTACGTCTCTCACCGCGCGCTCCTATGAGGCTGCGCCGAAGCGTCGCAATGCCGTCGCACGGCTACATTGTTTTGCGATCGTGTTGTGTTCACCGCTATGGCGCCAACCTCCGTGCCCATCCCTTCCAGTCGGCGATGAGTTCAGTTGATTGTGGGGCTGATAACCGGCTGCGGCAAGTTGTGTCCCGCTCCCTCCAGCGATGGACGGCAAAACTCCACCGAGCGTCTTGAAAGTGATCCGAATAGGTTAGTGACAACGTTCAAGGCCATCGTGCCTCGGGATTGGATTAGTATCCCTCGTGGCGTAACTTTGCCCGCAAATCCTCACGCAGTCCATCACTCTCGTAACTGCGAGCTATTTCCTCAAGGGTGGCGGCCAGGTGCACATGCGAATGTTGCAGCGCGTGAGCATATTTACGGTAAGTGGTTGCGAGGCTTCGCTCTTGGCCTCCTCCCTCATCCGGGAGACGAGTCGTGACGCCGCGCTTGTTAAACGTACCGGTTCGGAAACCGAGACGCATTTCTTCAAGTTCGACACGGTCGAGAACCTCTCGTGCCGGCTCAAATGGCCACACTCCATCGGTTCCGACCGGGGCGTAGGCAAGAATCTGCCCTATAGTTTTGTCACAAGCCGAAAGTCCATCTGCCATACGACATCGGTCCCTCGTCTCATCGATAAATCTCACAAAATCCTGCGGATCAACGGTACCATCGGGCTTGGTTCCTGGTAGATGCCGACATCGATAGATTACTTGCCAAGTGATTTGAGCAGCCGCTTTCTGAGATTCTGATACAGGAAGTTCTTCACCAGTTGCATTGGCGGGTCTATATAAGATGCAAAGTATCTCGGTAAACAGTTTCGGGTCGGACAGGATCGCGTTGTAGAGCGACTTAGCATGCTGTTCGCCCTCATGGCCCAAGGCCGGAATTAGAGAAAATTCCAGGCGGACTAGCCGCTCTTTGTCAAACTCGCCAGATTCTTCGAGTCTCTCAACTGCCTCGCCAACGTAGTATGAGTCAAGAAGTGGTCCGTCGGGTTCTTCCCCCTTTAGCATGCGTTCTAGCATTTCAGCCAGGAACTCCGGGTTCATCCTCTTGAGATCCATATGGCATACGAAAAGTGCAGTCCTTGGGCGACTCGCGTCAAGTAATCGGCGAAGCGCGTAGTCGAAATCCAATTGATCGTTGCGGAGGCGTGGTGTCGGTGAGACTGTCGCCCAATAGATACCTTCCGCTTCGGCACCGCAGGACGCTGCAAAGTTCCATGTAGATCTCTGCTCGGGCGCGATGGCTAGAAATCGAGCCATTCTCCCGTTATCCCAGTGTTTGTTTTTGGCTTTCTCTAAAATGTTTTTGATCAGACCTGCCGAGCGATCGTGTGCTGCTATGCGCAGCAATCCCGATATTGTCATTGTGAGCGGTTCATCGAACGTAAAATTGCCGCCTCTCTCGACAATCCATTCTGACAACTCGTCTATCTCGATCCCGAGTTTTTCGAGGGCAAGTCCGATATACCAAGTTGGGGTGCATAGGCGGTTGCGAGGTCTTCGATTCCCGACAGGCCACGTTCAAGATGAAGTTCGCGAAGAGCCTTGATGCGCCACGTCTCCACGAGCTCCCCACGTTTGTTGAAGCCTTCGTCCCGAACACGGGCAGGCAACTTTGGCCAACCATCAGTGAATAACCAACGATGGCGGATGATGAGATCAGAGGGAGCAAGTCTCTTATAGACATCTTCAACTCTTTGAAGCTTGGCGTCTAACGCCTTGCCACGCATCTTGTCATAGTTGCGATGCCAGTGGATGTGATTACGAATGGATCTCCAGGTAATTTCCTTATCTTCATCCAAGCTGTCATTAGTTGTGAACTCATCGGCAAGAAGAAGTACGGATTCAATTCTTTCCGTGTCGAGAATGCGGATCTTCTCGGTCAATCTGGCGATGCGTTGCGGATGGTCTTTTGAACAAGCAATAAGACGATCCGCCGCAGCGACCAGCATCTTATGTTCATCAGCAGGACTAGCTCTATATCCTGCACCGGCGTCGTCGCTTCGCCAGTTCGGTCGCGCCGTATGAGATGTGTGATCGGGACCACCGTGAACCAGCCTATCGAGCAGGTCAAATGCCACATCAGTCTCTTTGGCAATAAGTGTGTCAAGAACTGCGATGCGTTGATCAATGTCCGCGGCTGTTTGAGGAAACCATGATCGGAAAATATCGACCAAGCTAGCTAAGGGCGAGTTCACCCAATTGCCTTTGATCTGGATGGGGGAGAGCCTCGCCAGGATAAGGGCAACACGTG
>DAISKX010000148.1:0-7814 GCA_036820725.1 Nitrospiraceae bacterium | reverse complement strand
GTCATAGTCTCGTGGCCATCGGACCGCAGCGGTATAATGAACTCTACGCTAAGATCAAGAATCTCAATCATTTACTCGCGTGGGGTCATGCACGTGCGCTGGAGAACCTGCTGCGGCAGGTGGATTGCACCCTGGCAATTTCGGATCAATTCGGCAATGAGCGGCTCATCCTGAACGCGCTTCAAGAAAAGGGCAAGCGCATCCAACTGGTCCAGCGTATCAGGGCCGAAGCGGATCTTGCCGTGGCTGCAGCGTCGATTGTCGCGCGCGCAGAATTCCTTCTGCGGCTGCAACGCCTCTCGCATGAAGTCGGGACGACCTTACCCAAAGGTGCATCACCGGCAGTTGAATTGGCGGCACGGATGATTGTGAAGAAGCACGGACAGGATCGATTGGGATCTGTGGCGAAACTCCACTTCAAAACAACGAAAAGTGTGACCGGAGGAACTTAGGCGGGCTTGCCGACCTCGAGGTTGTGCGTCTTTTCACCACTTAGCTTGGCCTCAGTGGCCGGCTCCTCCCAATAAAGCATGCGATAACAATAGGGGCAGGTATGCAATTCTTGCATGCGCTTCACTTCGGCTATCAATTGCGGCGGAAGTTGTAATCGACATCCCAGGCAAATGCCGTCCTTGACCGCAGCAAGCGCCTGATCCTTCCGCGCTGACTTCAGCCGGATATAGCGGTCCAGTAACGGCTTCTCGATCTTTGCCACCAGTTCCTTCTGTTTCCCTTCCAGATCTTCCAACTCCCCCGCCAGTTGGCGATCCATTTCGTCCAGCGTCTTTTTCTCGTGGATGAAGACTCGATCCACTTCCTTGACCTTATTTTGCGCGTCGGTCAGAGTACGTTGCATCTGATCGATTTTCTCCATGGCGAGTAAAATATTCTCTTCGATCTCGCCTCTCTTCTTATTGGCCAGCTCGATTTCAAACAAATGGGCCTGATACTCCTGATTGGTCTTTAACTGTGAGGCGCGATCCTTCATTTTGGCAATGCGATCTTCGTGTGCATCCAGATCTTTTTCATAACTGCGTCGCTCTTTCGTGAACTCCTCGACAGCGCCGGACGCCTCCTGCACGATGCGTTTCGCCTCACGCAAGGGAGATTCGGTCGTCTCGAGACGTTCGGGAATCCTTCGGCGCTGCTCCTTGACCTCGGCGATGCGCGAGTCAAATTTCTGAAGCTCGATGAGAGGTATGAGAGTGCTGTTCAATAGGTTTCCTCATTCATATGACACATGCCGTATCGTTTACGGTGAGCCGCCACCACTCCCGTAGCCGGATCATTGGTGGGCCCACTAGGACTTGAACCTAGGACCAGCTGATTATGAGTCAGCCGCTCTAACCACCTGAGCTATGGGCCCGGCCTGACGGAAAGAAGCAGCCACAATCCGGTTGTCGCTGCACGATGCCATTCGTGCAAGATTCCGCATGTCCATCAGCGGATGGGTGGAAGTCTTTGTCGCTCAGGACGAAACCTCCCGGTGATTCTAGGCCGCCCCCCCCATCGTGTCAAACCTCGACGAGAAGACAACTCGGCTACAGACTTTCCACGAAACTTCGCAACTTTTTGCTTCGGCTCGGATGACGCAGTTTACGAAGTGCTTTTGCCTCGATCTGTCTGATGCGTTCGCGAGTGACCTCGAAGTCCTGCCCGACTTCTTCCAGCGTATGGTCTGTGGCCTCACCAATGCCGAAGCGTTTTCGCAGAACTTTTTCCTCACGGGGAGTCAGTGTCTCCAGCGCCCCGTTGATTTGGCGTTGCAAATCATACCGAATGGCGGCTTCGAGCGGCGAGACCGCCTTTTTATCTTCGATAAAGTCGCCCAAGTGACTGTCTTCTTCCTCTCCAATCGGCGTCTCCAGCGAGATCGGTTCACGAGCAATCTTCAGAATCTTGCGCACCTTATCCAGCGGCAGATCCATACGTTCCGCGATCTCTTCCGGCGTCGGTTCACGCCCCAGCTTTTGCACAAGATGGCGCGACGTGCGGATCAGTTTATTGATCGTTTCAATCATGTGCACCGGGATTCGAATCGTTCGTGCCTGATCGGCAATCGCGCGCGTGATCGCCTGTCGGATCCACCACGTCGCGTACGTGCTGAACTTATATCCTCGTTTGTATTCGAACTTATCGACGGCCTTCATCAATCCGATGTTGCCTTCCTGAATCAGATCAAGGAACTGCAGTCCCCGGTTGGTATACTTTTTTGCAATGCTGACGACGAGCCGCAAGTTGGCTTCGACGAGTTCGGCCTTGCCCCGCTTGACTTTTTCTTCCGCCACGTCGAGATGCCGCACCGCATCCTTGATTTCTTCGGCCGTGACCAGCGCTTCCGTCGTCTCAAGCTCGCGGATTCTGCCCTTCGCAGCTTGGTAATTTTTCCGAATATCGAGCAGCGCCTCCTCAGACATTCCGGCTTTTCTTTTCACCGTGAGAAAGTCTTTACGAGTGCGGCTGAGACGCTTGAGTAGTTCGGCCCCTGTTTCTCCGCTGATGCCAAGCCTTCGCTGGCAGCTGGAAATCTCCCGCTCGGCCGTCCGGAATTGGATCGCGAGATCGCGCACCCGTTGCACCATGCGGTCCTTCAGTACGCCATGGAGATTCACCGTTTCCATCTTGTCGACGACCTGCGAACGCACCGCATCGATCTGTTTCTTCAATTTTTTCTGAGCGGCCGAATCACTCCCGATATGCCGGGCTTTTTCATACAAGGTTTTCAGCAGGGTCGACACTTTTCGAACCGCATTGAGCGCGTCCAATGTTTTCAACCGTAACTCTTCATAATCCCGCTCAACTTCTTCTTCTTCGAAGCCCTCCTCCGTCTCGGTCACGGGCACGATTTCCCGCACATCGATCTTTCCATTCTTGAGCTGGTCCCGCAGGGTAAGGACAAACTCGAGGGTCATGGGCAGTCCATAGACCACCGTGGCAATGTCCTTCTTACCCTCTTCGATTCGTTTCGCGATCTCGATCTCGCCTTCTCGGCTCAGCAGCGCCACACTACCCATCTCCTTGAGGTACAGACGAACCGGATCATCAGTGCGGCTGAGCGCGCCAGGAGTGAGATCGATTTCCTTTTCATTTTCCTCAAGCGCTTCGGCTTCTTCGGTTTCCTCAATCGCGTCATCCGTCTCAGCCGGCTTCTGCGATCGTTCGGTGTCGGCTGACTCCACGATCTCAATGTCCATCTCGCCGAACATGGTCATGATGCTGGTGAATTGTTCGGATGACACGACTTCTGCGGGCAATGTGCTGTTGAGGTCATCGTAGGTGAGGAATCCCTTTTCCTTCCCCAAACTGATGAGTTTTTTGACCTCGCCGAGCAACTCTTGTTTCGGCATAATCACTCCTTCGCTGCGGAGCTCAAACCAGTCGAAAGCACGCCGGCTTTCCGCATCCGCAGTTCATTAATCTGCATGTTCAATCGATGCACTTCTTCGTCTCGCTTGTCGTGTTCCGCGGCCTTGAGCTCCGTGATCAAGCCTTGCAAGCGGGCTTCCCGGCGTTTCCGCTCCACCGTATCGAAGCAATCCCGGATATGGGCGGCCATATCGTCAAAATGCTGGTCCAGCATTGATAGTTCCGATGCCAATGATTCGCACTCCGGATCTTTCAGCAGATCGTCAAGCAGTCTACGGACCGATACTCGTCCATCATGATCGACATGCTGCGCAGCGCGTTCGATCGCACGGCGATAGAGAGGCATCGTAAACAATTCCGGCGACAGCCTGCGAATATCCGCCGGTGACAGGTTGCCTTGCAGCAACAAATACACCAGATCCCGTTCTTCTGGATGTCTCTTGGCGCCACCCGCAACAGAAGAACCCGGTCTGGGCGACGCACCCTTTGCCTTCTCCCGAGCAAGCAGGGTCGGGTATCGTTCAATGAGCGCTCGTTGATTGAGCCCAAGGCGCTCCGCGACGCGACGGATGCGTTCTTCCCGCTCGATGGGATGCCCACCCGTTTGAAGAATACAAAGAATTTCGTCAACGCTTCTGATGCGATCTTCAAGCGTCCCCGATGCCGCAGTGCGTAGGCTGTGCTCGACGGCGAAATCCAGCAGGTTGGGAGCCTTGTCCTGAAGGAACATGAAGCGTTCCACTCCGTGCTTGCGCACAAACGTATCGGGATCATCCCCTTCCGGCAACGAGACAACCGTCACGCTCAACCCGCTGTTCACGAAGAGATCCAGACTACGCAATGCGGCACGCACCCCTGCTGCATCCGGATCGAACAGTAACACCACCTTCGAGACGAATCGGCGAATAAGTTGCACATGCTCGGGCGTGAGCGCAGTTCCAAGGGTAGCCACAACATTGTGCAGTCCTGCTTGATGCAGCGCGATGACATCGAAATATCCTTCAACAATGATCAACGTCTGGCATCGACTGGCCGACTCCCTCGCCGATTCCAAAGCAAAAAGGGTCTGCCCCTTCTTAAACAGCGGGGTATCGGGCGAATTCAAATACTTGGGAGCACCATCCCCTATCGAACGGCCGCCGAACGCGATAATGCGCTTTCGGAGATCCGTGATCGGAAACATGACCCGTGCGCGAAAGCGATCATAAAACCCACCGGTGGCGGACCGTTGTCGAAGAGCTGCGTCTTTGGCCACCACCAATCCGGCAGTCGCAAGTTCACTCGGGCTATAGCCTTCTCGAGCCAAGGCTTTCAGCAAACCGTCCCACCCCGCTGGAGCAAGCCCCATGCTGAACGATTGAATGGATTGTGCGTGTATGCCCCGTCCCAGGAGATAATCCAATCCCTCTTTTCCTCCAGACGGGTCCATGAGATTCTTTTGAAACCAGTTGGCTGCGCACGAATTGACATGTTCAATCCGGCTCAGCAGCGCTCCCTGACGATCAGGAAGGCCCACACTCGCTTCCGCCACTTCCACTCCGCATTTCTGTCCGAGTTCTCTTACCGTGTCCGGAAAGCTCGCTCCCGTCAATTTCATCAGAAACGTGAAGACGTTACCTCCGGTGCCACATCCGAAACAGTGAAATATTTGGCGGGAAGGACTAACATTGAAGGATGGAGTTTTTTCGTGGTGGAAGGGACACAGACCTTTCAGGTTCTGACCGGCACGCGTCAGACTGACATGCTGGCTGACCACCTCTGCGATATCGACCCTTTCTCTGATCTGATCAATGAGGTCATCAGAAATCAGGCCTCGACCCACGGTTGTCACAGCTCCCGGCATGCATCGGTCCGATCTGCAAAAGACGATCGGAACCCATTGACTCACAAATAAAAATAGACCGTTCAGAGTAACAAACGACGGACAATGGTGTCAACCGCCCAGGATGAAATACTTTACCCTGGAGGCCACGACATGTGGCGACCGCCGAGTACATGCAGATGAAGATGAAAAACCGACTGACCGGCATCCTGTCCCACATTTGTCACCACTCTATAACCAGACTCGCGCAGGCCTTGGTCTGCCCCGACCTCCTTACACACCATGAGCAAATGTGCAAGTAAGTCACCATCCGCTCGCGTCATATCTCCGAGTGACTGAATGTGGCGCTTCGGTATCACAAGAACATGCACCGGTGCTTGTGGATTGACGTCATGAAAAGCCAGGACGCGATCGTCTTGAAACGCGATTTTCGCAGGAACTGTTCCATCTACGACCCGACAGAAAATGCAGGCACTCATCTCGCCCCTCCCTCCGGTGTGGTGGTCCTCCATCCTGATTTCCCAAACCGGCGGGCGAGTTCTTGATACACCTCACCGAGTGTGATGTCGTGATAGCCCAAGACCAGCAGTATATGGAAGAAGAGGTCGGCGACTTCATAAACGATCTCCTCATGCTTCTCATTTTTTGCCGCCAAAATGACCTCTCCAGCTTCTTCCGCGATCTTTTTGAGAATTCGGTCCACCCCGCCTTCGAGGAGTTTGGACACGTAGGATTCAGGCTGAGGGACCGCCTTGCGTTCGACGATCGTGTCATAGATCCGCTCGAAGATGCCTCCGGCTGCCGCGTGAGTTTTGCCTTCGAATGCTGAGTCTTCCGGGTTAAATCTGATAAAAAAACACGCTCGCTCTCCGGTATGACAGGTAGGACCAACCGGCTCGGCCTTGACAAGGACGGTATCCCTATCACAGTCGACGAAGAGATCTTTGACGCGAAGAAAACGCCCCGAAGATTCGCCCTTCTCCCAGAGTTTTTTCCTGGAACGGCTCCAGAAGTGAACCGACTTGGTCGCGAGAGTCTTGCTTAGGGCTTCCTGATTCATATATCCCAACATGAGCACGCTCCCATCGCGCCAATCTTGTATGACAGCAGGTATCAGCCCCAGCGCATCGAATCGCAGATCCAGATTTTCGTTTACCATGCAGCCTCGTTCAGATCTTTACCATACGAACCGGAATTCCTCGATCGCATAGGTACTGTTTCGCCTGCTGAATACTATACGTTCGATAGTGAAAAATGGAGGCCGCCAATACCGCATGGGCATGACCTACCGCCAACCCATCATAGAGATGGCCGAGCGTCCCCACCCCGCCCGATGCGATGACCGGTATAGAGACGGCATCGGAGATGGCTGCCGTGAGCTCGAGATCATACCCGACCCGAGTTCCATCCTGATCCATGCTGGTGAGAAGGATCTCTCCAGCACCATACGATCCCATCCGACGCGCCCACTCAATGGCACAGAAACCCGTCGCTTTACGACCACCGTGAGTAAAGATTTGCCATTTCATCGTCTGCGAATCCCCTCTGTCGGCGGGAGGGTCCGGCGAACGTTTTGCGTCAATAGCGACGACAATACATTGGCTTCCAAAACGCTCGGCTGCTGCTTTGACGAAGTCGGGGTCATGAACTGCTGCTGTATTAATGCTGACTTTATCCGCACCCGCATTGAGCAGTGACCGGATATCTTCGAGCGTCCGTACCCCGCCCCCTACCGTCAACGGCATAAACACCCGCTCAGCCGTCCGTGTCACGACATCGAGAAGTGTCTTTCGTTTTTCATGGGAGGCTGTGATATCGAGAAAACACAGTTCATCAGCACCTTCCTGATCATAGATGGTCGCCACTTCCACCGGGTCGCCAGCGTCTTTCAAGTTCACGAAACCCACACCCTTGACCACCCGGCCGTCTATCACATCCAAGCAAGGAATTATGCGTTTCGTCAGCATGACCTGCCCGTAGCGACGGAGACAGCCTTGATCGCATCAGCCAATTCAAGCTTTCCGTCGTACAACGCTTTCCCGACGATCGCCCCTTCAATGCGCCGTCCCAGTGATTGAATCGCTCTCAAGTCTTCAATCCGAGAGATGCCACCCGAGGCAATGACGGGTATCGTCGACTGCTCGACGACCTCTCGCAGGGCCGGCAAGTTGGGTCCTGTTAACATTCCGTCGCGAGCAATGTCTGTGTAAATGACCCCAGCAAGCGGGAATATGGCTAGGTCTCGCAACAAGACGGTGGCTTCGGTTTCGGATACACGAGTCCACCCTTGGACGGCAACCCTTCCACCCTTCGCGTCTAATCCCAGAAGGATCCGGCCCGGAAATTCGTGACAGGCCTGCTCGAGTAGCGCGCGATCGTTCAAGGCCGCCGTGCCGAGCACCACGCGCCAGACCCCGAGAGTCAGATACCGACGAATTGTATCGATATGTCGAATTCCGCCGCCCACCTGGATTCTCACGGAGACGGTCCTGAGAACCGTTCGGACATGATCGACGTTCATAGGATGGCCATCGACAGCTCCATTCAGATCCACGATGTGGATCAAGGAGGCCCCTCTCTCTTGCCATTCCGCCGCCACGGTTGCGACATCATGAGAGTACACCGT
>DAISKX010000147.1:0-7823 GCA_036820725.1 Nitrospiraceae bacterium | reverse complement strand
AGCCTTGTTCCATTAAGAAGCCTATTCGAACAAGGAGGTCGGTAAGTTAATCGATGGCTGTTCTTCAAGCTCTGAGAGCCGAGTACCTTCTATAACAAGTTTTCACGAGACTTGAGGTGGACTTGTTGAGGAAGCTGTAAAGATACATCAATATGCAGATCGACTGAATATTTATGGCAAGGCTTCTCCGAAATTGTCTCCGAGCCTCCTGTCTGTTCCCTTCCTCGAGAAAGAACGCTCCGAACTGACAATAGAGGGAAGCCAGTCGCTTCCGTAGCGCTACCAAATCCCCATCATTAAGCGGACCCGGGTCATCGACGATGGGCTCAAAGACACGGATGCGCCATTCAGTAAACAGTTTATATTTCAGGCTGAAATTCCGTCCGTGACCTCGTTTGCGGACAAGAACTTCCTCGATTTTACCGATGGGATAGCTCCTTGCCACCCTCAACCACAACTCACGATCTTCTTCAGCCTTCAGGGATTCATCGAACATTCCGACCACATTGATACAATCCCGGCTCATCATAACCGTGCTCGTCAAGATGTAGCAGGACTCGAGTAACAATTTGAACGCGTCCCTGACAATCACACTATGGTTCGAAGGCTCGTCACTACCAGACCCCGCAGTACGGGCAGTGGGAATCCTCTTTGCGCATTCTGCCCAATGCTCCAGCTCCCCGAATACCAATCCGACATCTTTGTGCTCCCGAAAGAACTGCATCTGCCGTTCCAATTTGTCTTCCAACCAGACATCATCGGCATCCAGGAAGGCGATATATGCACCCCGTGAATGCCGGATCCCCTGATTTCTTGCGACTGCAGGTCCACGGTTGTCTTGAAAGATATAGGTGATCTTCTCCCGATAGGGTTTCAATGTCTCTCTGGTATCATCAGTCGAGCCGTCATCAACCACCACAATTTCGTGGTGACGGTACGATTGTGCGAGCACGCTTTCAATGGCTTGTGGGACGAATGCGCCATTATTGTGTGAAGGGATGACGACACTGACGAGTCCTGAGTTATTCATCGTTGCAAGAACCTTCTCAATACTTCGGCAGATTCATTGCTTCCTGAACTAAGAAGATGAACCTGCTCCGATTGGGCGTGGCCTCATCAAGCCTTCAAAGTATTATTGTGGAGCAGCCGCCCAATTTTGTTGGCAAGTTTTCCCGCCGTCTTGACAGGATTGAGGACCAGGTCCAATCCATCCATCGCTACAACCGCGGCGACCCTACCCCAACTGAGACGGCATCCAACATTCCGCAGCATGGTTGTGTGGTATTCCCAAAAGTTCGGCGCTTTTTTCTGGAAAACCAACCGTCCCAGCATGGTGTAATAGCCTTTCCAGTGTCGTCTTTTACACAAGGCGAGCTCGACTGGACTCAAGAATGCTCTTCCATACTTCATGAGGATCGTAAGATCGCCGGGCCGACTCGTATGAAGGCTTTTGGTGCCGGAGGGGTCCGCCTCCTCATGCTCTCGGGTGAAGGTGAGCACCTGATGAACAAATCCGAAATCTCCGTCTCTGAGGATATCGAAGCAGACTTCTTTATCCGCATGGGGATTCGCCTCGTTGAAAAAGTCCGGGCGTTTTCTGATCTCCTCTGCTCGAATGAGTAACGAGGTCGGTGACCCGAAGAGATATAGTTCGCCTAGCAATGTGCGGCGACATACTTCCCGCCCGTCCATGACATTGGTCGTGTATGGCACGCCATCCCATGCCACATGATCCTGGCGCAGACCATACGAACCTACCAAGACGACTTTTTGGTTTGACTCCCCCACCGCGACCATCTTGGCGAGACACTCTGGAAATAACCAGTCATCGGCATGGACAATTTTGCAGTACTTACTCCCGGAGGGCATGTACTGCAGCCCCTTGTTATGATTGGCGAGATGATTCACAAATTCAGTCGTGTCGCGCACGGAGATCCGTGTGTCTATCTTCACGTAGGACTCGGCTATGTCGCGGGTCCTATCGCTACTGCGATTATTCAGAATGCAGTATTCCCAATTCTGATAGGTTTGTGCCAGAACGCTTTCGATGCATTCGGAGAGATATTTCTCGCCGTTATAGACGGGCGTCAGTACATACACCAACGGTTGTTGCTCGGCACTCATCGTCTGCTCGTCAGATCCCATGTTCACCGCAGTTCATGATGGCTCAACCGTATGCGCTGTCACCAACCACCGCCAAGCTCCGGTCGATCCTGATCCTGATTACAGTGCGCACTGTGGCTCAGGCAACATCACTTTCAATTGCTCATTCGCTGGTGTGGCCACAGCGTGGTCTCGATACAAATCGTTCAGGGCCTTGGCCACTCGGCGGTGACCTCGTTCGGTCCAATGGTCATGGAGCAGCTTGTAATCGTTGATATCCAGATAATCTTTCAGAGGCACGAAGCGAACTCCACTCCTGGTGCAGATCTTCCTCAACCGGTGATCCGGATAATCTGCGTCTAATCCATGCAGGAACTGGTATGTATCTCGCGCCCTGCCAAGTTGTTTCGCATCCAATGTGAAAGGAGAAGGAATGGACATCACGACCAAGCGGGCACCCTGCTTGCTGCAGGTCCGCTGCCCTTGTCGGATCAGTACTTCACAGGCGGAATAGGCACGCTGCGAGAGGGCCGTGTCACTATGGAGCCCTTCGAGCAATGGATACCGACCTCTCCGGAGCGTCTGCGCTCCTTTGCTGCATGTCCAGGAATCAGGGCCAAGGTGCGTCGTCACGATTTCCCATTCCCCGGTATCACGACTTTGTCGAATGAACGGACAACGATATCCGAGCATTTCCGGCGACAGGTTGTCATAGAGATCATTGCCGATATAACAGAACCAGACCACGAGCTTGCCCGTAAGTTGTGGCGCCAATCTGTCGATGAGCAACAGCTCTTGCACCATGTTGTAGCCCGGAACCCCGATTGCCTTTACCCGCAGTTCGGGATTCACTTCCGCAAAGGACTGCGCATGGTCGATACCGTAGCTGAAGGCATGAGAATCACCGAAGACTACGACGTCGCTGTCGGCAATGGTTCTCTTCCCCGGCCATCCGTTGTCGTCCGTCCGAACATGGAACACATCATCGGTTTCTTCAAGACAATGGCAATCCATATTCGCTTTGGCACTCCATCCCAGCGTGGGATCGAACACGAACATATCCGGCCACCGAATACACGAAGGTTCTAGTCGAGGAGCAAGCAGGCGGACGCATGCCGCAACCGCCACGAATGGTATGCCGAGGATGAGGATGGGCATCGCTAACACAAGCCCTATGACGCCGGCTGCCGTGGCTACGATCATTCGAAGCACAGAAAAGCTTTTCCTTGACTTAAAAGAGAGTGTAGGTCGTCGAGAGTGGTTTTTGCTTGTCCTCCGCTTCCACAAGAGAGAGGACGGCCAGAAAAGGCAACAGCATCAGTAACCAGGATCGGCCGGAGCTTCTTGCCTGTGATACATAGGCTTGGACCCAACGGTAGGATGTGCCTTGTTCAACTGAAATATGTCCGACCGCGCCATCAGAAGAACCTGCCTTCCTGGATTTGTCGATCCATCCCGATCGGCCGGCGGATGGCCGGGTAAATGCCGGCGCGACGCCTGTCAGCCTGACAAGAGAGATGATCATGTAGCAGATTCCCAGCACGTACCAGCGCATGAATTCGCCATAATGACGTGCCATTTTATTCCAGGCCCTATAGGGGATATCCCACTGCATAGGAGCAAGAAACGCCGACACGACAGTCAAAAGACCCATGCCTATAATCGTGACAATCATGACAGAAGACTGCTCGTGTAGAGACAGGAGACTGCCCAAGAACACCACGCTTAAAGCGACGGTGCATCCGAACGCCGTGAGCCAGGCCCGCCTCGGGTGCGGCAACAAACGCAATGAGATCATGATTAGTCGAGCGCGTACTGCGCCTTATATTCTTCGGTGATCTCGAAACCGGTAGAGGGCTGGAGCTGTTTGATCAGCAGATAGTCCTCCATGACTAGTGCATCCATCCCCGTCGACATAAAGCAGAAGTAGGCATCCTCCGGCGTGCAGACAATCGGCTCACCCCTGATGTTAAAGCTCGTGTTAATGATCACCGGGCATCCGGTCCGTTCATAAAATCGACGCATAAGGCGATAGAATCTCCCATGACGATCAGAATCAACGGTCTGGACTCTCGCAGAGTAGTCCACGTGTGTAATGGCCGGTACGCTGGAACGAGGCACTGTGACGCGAAGCCGAAGATCGGCTCCCTTCATTTGCTGCTGCTCGTCCTTCGAGAGTTGCCTGCGCAAATCCGCGCGCACGGGCGCCACAAGCAGCATATAAGGGCTGTCCTGGCCTTCCTTCATGTCAACCACTTGGTCCACATATTCTTTCAGAATGCAAGGTGCGAACGGACGAAAGGATTCACGGAACTTGATCTTCAAGTTCATCGTTTGCTGTAGGATTGTGGAGCGAGCATCACCGAGGATGCTTCGACATCCGAGGGAGCGCGGTCCATATTCCATCCGGCCCTGGAACCACCCAATGACTTTTTCGTCCGCCAGCAGGGCGGCCACACGGTCCAGCAAACTCGCTTCATCGTCAATCCGCTCATACGATGTCCCGCTGGAATCCAGGAAGAGTCCAATCTCTTGGTTGGAGAAAGCAGGCCCCAGCAAGGACCCCTGCTGCGCATCTCGCGACTGGGCTTGCCGAGGTTTTTCGAGCAAATGGTGCCAGACCACATAAGCGGCTCCTAGGGCGCTCCCGGCATCCCCTGCTGCGGGCTGGATCCAGAGTCCCGTAAACGGCCCTTCACGAAGCACCCGGCCATTGGCGACACAATTGAGTGCGACACCGCCGGCCATGACGAGGTTTTCTCGGCCCGTGATCGCGTGAGCATGGCGCGCAGCTCGCAACACCGCCTCTTCACAGACCACTTGTATCGACGCGGCAAGATCCATCTCCTTTTGAGTGATCCAGGTTTCACTTCCGCGAGGAGGACCTCCGAAAAGTTCATGAAACTTCTGGGACGTCATCGTGAGGCCCCGGCAATAATTAAAATACGACATGTCCAGAAACATCGAACCATCCGGTCGAAGGTCAACCATATGATCCAAAATCATTTGCACATATCGCGGTTCACCATAAGGGGAAAGTCCCATGAGCTTGTATTCACCGGAATTCACCTTGAAACCTGAGTAGTGAGTGAAGGCGGAATACAGCATCCCAAGGGAATGTGGGAAATGCATCTCGTGCGTCAATACGACCTTGTTGTCGCAGCCGTAGCCGATTGAGCTCGTACTCCATTCGCCGACCGCGTCCAGGGTGAGGATAGCGGCTTCCGTAAACGGCGACGGGAAAAACGCGCTCGCCGCATGGGATTCATGGTGATCTGCGAAGCACAGATGTCCGTGAAAGTCATCACCGAGACCCATCAGAATCTGGTCCGGCAATTGTAGCTTACTTGTGGCCCACTTCGTTGCGGACGCTTTGAAAAACTGGAAGCCTAGCGGCGCATACGCCACATGCGTTGCGAGCAGTCTGTCGAACTTGACCAGTGGTTTTTCGTAGTAGACGGCATACTGAAGATCAGAGACGGCGATGTTGCCTTCACGGAGGCAGTACGCGATTGCATTTGTGGGGAAGGCTGCGTCGCCCTTAATCCTCGAGAATCGTTCTTCCTGAGCGGCAGCTACGATGTTTCCATCGCGCAGCAACGCCGCAGCAGAATCGTGGAAGAAAGCGGATATCCCGAGGATGTAGACGGCCATTATCTGAGCTCTGTCTCGCCCGAATGTGAGTGCTTCACCAAGTTGTCATGCCGGCTGTAGAGGACATGGTCAAATAAGTGAGCCATGTATAAATTGTCGACCCATGTAGCCAAGGCTTGCTCCGGCGGCAAGAAATGTCGCAGCCCGTACATGGGAGAGATCTTTCTCATGTGGTGTTTCGCGTTGAACTCGTCCATCGCTAAACGTTCTCCAGTATAGTCTGAATAGGTGAAGCCCAAGATATCGTCGAAATGACAGAGGATGCGCGGCAACAGAAATCTCTGATCGAGCTCCAATATCTTGAGCGCCTCCACAGTAGAACTATAGTAATCGAGATCAAAACAGACGTAGCCTATTGGAGACGGTTTCGAGGCAACAAATTGGGGGACGGTATCCTGAACCAAGCCGAGCACGAGCTGGCTTCTCTTCAACCGCGCTTTCAACCTCGGGACGTCCATGGCGAAAGCATGCTCAGTCCATAAATTAGGCAAGTCACGGTAGTCTTGCGGTTTTGGCAGGCCGCTGCCCGTGTCAAACCCATACACATCGATTCCCACCCCTAAGAGCTTCTCTATTCGTTCCGCAGCCAATTCCATGGAGACAAGTCCATTTCCTCCTGCCACACCGAATTCGATCAGAGAAATGCGGCCGACCCCAAGTGCCTTTGCAAGATATGCCGCATTGAGTATCCCCCAGGCATGATTCGCTCGTATGCGGCTCTTGTGTTCGAAGAGCAGTCTCGACATGACGGCATTCACCCATCGATAGGCAAAATCATCTTTCTCATAATGTTTTGGGTCCAAGTCGTCCGTCGGCTCCGGTTTAAGCCACTGCTGAGCCACGGCGATGCCTTTCCTAACGGCCCTCTTGACCAGACTGTTTCGTGGCATACGTGTATCCCTTCCTATAATGGCTTTTCCGATGCGAAGATTTGCGGGAGGAGCCTCTGATCTTCTATTGAACCGATTCCTCACGCCCGATGGACAAAACGTAAGCTTATGTCGGCTGATGGGCTTTCTTTCAAATCTGCTGCGCTTTAAGGTAGAGGACAGAGGCTCCTCGGAATGGCGGGATGAACGTTTTTACGGCGCCTCCGGCTGCTGTGCCGCCAGATTGTCTCGTTCTGCTGTCGACGGCAAACCATTCCACGGTAAAATTTTGCTCGAAGCCGGAGAGGTCCACCGTAAGTTTGCATTTATAGAACTGCCCCATTAAGGGAACAGAACACCACCGGGTTGGAGGGAAATACACCACATATTCCTGTCCGAGACTGACCAGGCAAAAGGTGGTCGAACATAAATCTTGTCGAGGTTCCGTTTTGCGAAGGTCAATGCGTTTCGCATACTGGGCCGTCTCACCCATCGCTACGCGAGTCTCCTCGGCCTGCGGCAAAGTGTATTGATTGGACAGTGGAGGCGTGACATCCATGAAGATAGGATTCAAGCCACGAGTGAAGCTCATCCACACCCAATTGGCACTCCCACCGTTGCCCCACAAATGATCACTATCGTTTAGAACCACCTTGCTCCGAGATGCAGCTGGAGGATCCGTATCGTAGCCACCCTCGGGCCCCGGTGAAATCCAGTCCGCCGAACTGTCGTACAGGACATGGTTGCTCCCCTTCGGCCATTGCACGGTCATTCCAATAGGATGCTGTTTAAAGTTTCGCGCTTCCGTTGTGCGGATGAAGTTGATGAAATGATGCTGCCAGGCCGTATTCGCTATCGTCGGGGCGCTCTCATTGGAGATCTCATAGAGAACGTTGTCCAGATCATTCACTGACTCGATGACTTTGTTGACATACGCCTCTTGGATCGCTCTGACCGCAGGAATCTTGAGCGTATGAACTTCTGCGCCTTCACCATCGCCGTCGGGATCGCCATCGATGCCGTTCACATTGTTCGCACGATGCAAGGGATGCTTGCTCCAAATGTCACGATTCGGCTCCTTGTTCTCCACGCTCCAACCATTAAACAACATGACTGACACGTACATTCCACGGTCCCGTGCCGCGGCCACCCGCTCGCGCAACCGATCAAAGTACGCCTGATTCCACTGTCTCAAAT
>DAISKX010000146.1:0-7859 GCA_036820725.1 Nitrospiraceae bacterium | reverse complement strand
GTATGCTCCGGGTGTTCGGTTCCGGACTAGCCGCGTGAGTGTTGGGGCGAATAAATGACGAACGGATTGTTAGGCAAAAAACTCGGTATGACTCAGATCTATGATCAGAGTGTGTTGGAGCCTGTCACGGTGATCGAAGCGGGGCCCTGTCGGGTCGTCGCGATCAAGACGCGCGATCGTGACGGATACGAAGCTGTCCAATTGTCCTTTGGCGAAGTAAAAGAGCGAAAGCTTTCGAATGCGGAAGCGGGCCATCTCAAGAAGCACCAGGCCGCACCGAGTCGTCATTTGCGAGAATTTCTCAAGACGGGCGATATCTCGGTCGGACAAATCGTCAAGGTCGACATGTTTAAGAAGGGCGATTGGGTTGATGTGGTCGGGATTTCGAAGGGCAAAGGGTTTCAAGGTGTGATGAAGCGCCATAATTACGCTGGCGGCCCCGAATCCCATGGTTCTATGTTTCACCGCGCTCCGGGCTCCATTGGAAGCAGTTCGTACCCCTCGCGTGTCTGGAAGAACAAGGCATTGCCCGGTCATATGGGCGCCGAGCGCGTAACGGTGCATCGCTTAAAGGTGATTGACGCCCGGCCTGACGAAAACCTGCTCTTTGTGCGAGGAGCGGTCCCAGGTGGAGAGAATGGAATCGTCATGGTTCGCAAATCGAAAAAGAGCTGAGGTATGCCGACTATCGATGTGATGGATTCAAACAGGCAGAAAGTGCGGTCGATAACATTGCCCAAGGAAGTCTTTGGGTGTAAGCCCCATGCGGCGTTGGTGCATGAAGCGGTCACAATGCAACGTGCGTGTGAACGCCAGGGAACTGCATCGACGTTGCGCCGCGGTGAGGTGAGTGGATCAGGCAAGAAGCCGTGGAAACAAAAGCATACCGGTCGTGCAAGGTCTGGGTCGCTGCGCTCGCCCGTGTGGCGCCATGGAGGGGTCGTATTTGGCCCGAAGCCACGGAGTTATGCGATTGATATTCCTAAGAAGAAGTATCGTGCGGCCATGCAGAGTGCCCTTTCGGCGAAAGTGGCCGAGGGGAACGTCTTGGTCGTCTCCGAGTTGGTCGTTGATCAACCGAAGACGAAATCACTCGCTAAGGTACTTGTGCGATTGGGTATTACGGGAAGTGCTCTTCTGGTGGTCGGTTCGAGCCGCTCTGATCTCATGCAGGCTGCTCAAAATCTCGCGGCCATCAAGGTCGTGGAACCCGAGCGATTGAATGTCTACGACGTCCTTCGCGTTCAAACGATTGTGATTCCGGAGCGAGAGCTCGAGCGGGTGAAAGAGGTTTGGTCATGAAGCGGGATCTCCATCAGATTCTGATACAACCGCTCTTGACCGAAAAGATTACGGCGCTTCGGGAACAGGGCAATACGGTCGGGTTTCTCGTTCATCCGAGTGCAAATAAGATTCAAATCAAGCAGGCCGTCGAATCTCTCCTCAAGGTCAAGGTGGCCCGCGTAAATGTGATGAATGTTCGTGGGAAGATCAAACGGTTGGGACGATTTGCCGGCAAGCGCGCCGATTGGAAAAAGGCATTTGTGACGCTGAAAGAAGGGGAAAAGCTCGAATTGTACGAAAGCGCGTGACGCCCACCCGCACATTCTCGAGCAAGCGAATATCGACTATGGCACTGAAGAATTACAAAGCAACGTCTCCGGGTCGACGCGACATGTCGACTCTGACCAACGAGCAGTTGACGAAGAAGCGGCCGGAGAAAGCCTTGACGGAATTCCATCTTCGGTCCGGCGGCCGGAACAATGATGGCCGCCAGACCATTCGGTTTCGTGGAGGAGGACATAAGCGGCTCTATCGCAAGATAGATTTTCGGCGGGACAAGACCGGAATCTCGGCCAAGGTTGTTGCCCTGGAATATGACCCGAATCGGTCCGCGAGGATTGCCTTGCTTCACTATAAAGATGGGGATAAGCGGTACATCCTGGCGCCGGTAGGACTGAATGTGAAGGATCGTGTAGAATCCGGGCCTGATGCGGAGGTGCGTCCGGGAAATGCGCTTCCTCTTTCCAGCATGCCACTCGGTACGACCATTCACAATATTGAATTGAAGCCGGGTAAGGGTGGCCAATTGATTCGAAGTGCAGGTGGCTTCGCTCAGGTGATGGGCCGTGACGATGCCTATGTGCAGGTACGCCTGAAATCGGGTGAGATGAGGAAGATCCTGAGTTCCTGCATGGCAACGGTCGGACAGGTCGGTAATGTGGATCATGAAAATATTGTGGTCGGGAAGGCCGGACGGTCTCGATGGAAGGGCCGGCGTCCCCATGTGCGAGGCGTCGTCATGAATCCGGTTGATCATCCTCACGGAGGTGGAGAGGGGAAATCCGGACAGGGCAACCCTCATCCTGTCTCCCCGTGGGGGTTACCGACCAAAGGCTATAAGACACGGATGAACAAGGCAACCGATAAGTTCATTATTTCGCGGCGGAAGTAGGAGAAGAGTCCCATGCCCCGTTCAGTCGCCAAAGGTCCGTTTGTTGATGCGCATGTGCTTAAAAAGGTCGAGCACATGAATCAGACGAAGGACAGAAAAATCATTAAGACCTGGTCGCGTCGATCGACGGTTATTCCCGACATGATCGGTCATACGTTTGCCGTGCATAATGGGAAAAAATTCATTCCTGTATTTGTGACGGAGAACATGGTGGGGCACAAGCTCGGAGAGTTCTCTCCTACGCGATTCTTTAAGGGACACGGGCAGGCAAGAACAGAGAAAGCCGTGGCGCTCAAATGAAAAGGCTGAGTTGCGGTGAAAGGCAGAGGCCTGTGGCTATCGGTTGCGTCGAGACAGTGAGGAGATAGCATGGCAGAAGCGAAAGCAATTCTTCGATTCGTGCGTGTGGCCCCGCGAAAGGCGCGAGTGGTCGTAGATATGATTCGAGGGCAACATGTTCCCCAGGCGCTCGCCATGCTGAAACATACGCCCCGCCATGCCGCCAAGGTCGTGGAAAAGCTCCTTCGCTCCGCGGTTGCCAATGCTGAGCAGAAGGAAATGGGTGACAGTGAAGAGATGTGGATTTCCGGGGCAGTGGTCAACTGTGGACCCATCTATAAGCGATTTCGCGCACGATCGATGGGGCGGGCGAATTCCATACACAAGCGAACGAGCCATATTACGATCGTCGTGGCTTCGCCTGGTACCCACGATCAGAAGTAAGCGCCGAAGTAAGCGTTCACACTTTCATTGAGGTCATTGGTCCATGGGGCAGAAAACACATCCGATCGGATATCGCATCGGCTACAACTACACGTGGAGCTCCCGATGGTACGCCGACAAAGATTACGCCAAGCTTCTTCATCAAGACATCAGGATTCGGAAGATGGTGAAGCAAAAGCTCTATCATGCAGGTGTGGCCAAGGTCGAAATTGAGCGGTCCGGAGATCAAACCCGAGTGATCATCCATACGGCTCGACCCGGAATTATTATCGGTCGCAAAGGTGCGGAAGTGGACAAGCTCAAGGCCTCTCTCGAAAAGGAATATTCGGGTCAGGTTTATATCACGGTGAAAGAGATCAAGAAGCCCGAACTGGCTGCACAATTGGTCAGCGAGAATGTGGCGACTCAATTAGAGAAGCGCGTGGCGTTCCGCCGTGCAATGAAGCGAAGCGTGCAGTCGGCCCTTCGCCTTGGTGCTCAGGGCATTAAGATCATGGTCGCAGGCCGACTGGGCGGCGCCGAGATTGCGCGGACGGAATGGTATCGTGAGGGACGTGTGCCGCTGCATACGTTACGGGCTGAAGTGGATTATGGTTTTGCGGAAGCGCATACGACGATGGGGCAGATCGGTGTCAAGACATGGATTTACAAAGGGGAGCTTCTGCCAGCCCAACAACTCAAGCCGGATATGGGACTGGACCGTCGAATCGTCTAGGGAAGGGTGAGCGGTGTTAGCGCCGAAAAAAGTTAAATTCAGAAAAATGCAGAAGGGCCGTATGCGAGGGAAGGCGTATCGCGGAGGCTCCATCACGTTGGGTGAATTTGGGCTTAAAGCGCTGGAGCCGGGCTGGGTCACCAGCCGGCAGATTGAGGCCGCTCGGATTGCGATTACGCGCTTCGTCAAACGTGGCGGGCAAGTATGGACCCGCATTTTCCCGGATAAGCCCATCACAAAAAAGCCGGCCGAAACACGAATGGGAAAGGGAAAGGGAAACCCGGAGTATTGGGTTGCGGTCGTCAAGCCCGGACGTATTTTGTATGAAATGGACGGCGTGACGCCGGAGACGGCACAAGAGGCCTTAAGGCTGGCTGCTCATAAGCTTCCCATTGCGACCAAGTTCGTCACGCGGGGACAATTCTAAGCGAAGACTGTCAAAGGAACGCGCGCATGGATGTGAAGGAATTAGTCCAGCTGACGACTGATGAGCTGGCTGAAAAAGAGAAGCAGCTCCGGCAGGAATTGTTCAATCTGCGATTTCAAATGGGAACCGGTCGTCTCGAGAATCCCATGCTCGTCAGAAAGGCCAAGCGCGATATCGCACGGGTCAAGACGATCATGCGACAAGTCATCCGGGGCGAAAGTGGCGCCCGGCCGAACACGCACTAATGGTAGAGAGGACGCATGGCTGAACGGGAAACAAGGCGACGAGAATGGTTTGGAAACGTCATCAGTAACAAGATGAACAAGACCGTCGTTGTGGCGGTTCAGCGATCGGTCATTCACCCCATCTACAAGAAGGTCCTTCGGCGGATGACCAAACTCAAGGCCCATGATGAAGGTAATGTCTGCAAGGTGGGCGACCGAGTGAAGCTCATCGAGACACGTCCTATCAGCAAGAGTAAGAATTGGCGTGTTGTCGAAATTATGCAAAAGGGGCAACCTGAGGCTTGAGTCGCGAGTCATAGCGTGATTCACAAAGAGAGCAAATAGCGCACCATCATGATTCAGAACTATTCATACATGGATGTGGCGGACAATTCCGGCGCCAAGCAGGTGATGTGTTTTCACGTGCTTGGTGGTTCGAGGCGTCGCTATGGTTCCCTCGGCGATATCGTGGTCGTGACCGTCAAGGAGGCCATTCCTCAGGCGAGTGTGAAGAAGGGGGACGTCAGCCGGGCGGTAATCGTACGCACGACCAAAGAAGTTCGCCGCGATGATGGGTCTTACATCAAGTTTGACCGGAACGCGTGCGTGCTTATCAATGCCCAGGGCGAGCCGATCGGAACGCGTATTTTTGGCCCGGTAGCGCGGGAGCTTCGGTGGAAAAAATTCATGAAGATCATTTCGTTGGCTCCTGAAGTTTTATAAGTATCGAGGGGGAGATCGTGTCAGCTGTGGCCATGAAGAAGAGTAAAATCCGCAAAGGCGATACGGTAGTTGTGATTGCCGGCCGGGAACGTGGAAAGTCGGGAAAGGTCCTCTCCGTCGATCTGAGTGACGGCAAGATCGTTGTAGAGAAGCTCAATATGATTAAGCGTCACACCAAGCCTAACCAGAAGGTCCGACAGGGAGGAATTCTGGAGCGTGAGGCGCCCCTTGCCATTTCCAACGTCATGTTCCTCTGTCCGGTCACCAGTAAACCGACTCGCCTTGGTATTAAGCGCCTTGATGATGGACGCCGAACGAGAATTAGCAAAAGATCGAAGGAATCGATTGAGTAAGGGGATTGGGGAGCAGGTTCATGGCTAAGGTTGAAAAGGGTAAAGGCGGCAAACCGACCGATCGAAAGGGTGGCGGGAAAAAGGAGGTCGCTGTTCCGCAGCCGGTTGCAGGGGAGTCCTTGAGTGAGTCTCATTTTGTGCCTCGACTCAGGGACACCTATCGTGAGCGGGTGGTTCCGTCCCTGATGAAAGAGTTCGGGTTTAAGAATCCGATGGAAACGCCTCGTCTTGAGCGCATAGTCCTAAATGTCGGGATGGGAGAAGCCATTCAAAACGTCAAGCTTCTGGAAAGTGCTGCGACCGAATTGGGCGTTATAACCGGTCAGAAGCCGGTGATCACGAAGGCAAAAAAGGCGATTGCCGGATTTAAACTGAGGCAGGGCATGCCGATCGGGGTAAAAGTGACGTTGCGCAGTCGGCGGATGTACGAATTCTTTGATCGTCTGGTCAGCATTGCATTGCCCCGAATTCGTGATTTTCGGGGCGTCTCGTCTAAGGCCTTCGATGGTCGGGGGAACTATACGCTGGGCTTGAAGGAACAGCTCATCTTTCCGGAAATCGAATATGATAGCGTTGCCTCTATCCACGGGATGGATATTACGATCGTGACGACTGCACGGACTAATGATGAAGGGAAAGCGTTACTCAAGCATCTTGGGATGCCGTTCAGGGCGTAGTGTTCGTAAAAACAGTAAGAGATAAGTGCAGGCCATGGGGCCTATGCGCGGAGGGAGATGAAGCGTGTCACGATTGGCTCTTAGGAACAAAGCGGCGAGTAAGGCCAAGTTCTCGACCCAGGCGTACCATCGCTGTCCACTTTGCGGGCGGGTACGTGGGTTTTTGAGACGATTTCGCATGTGTAGAATCTGTTTCCGTCTCTTGAGTTTGCGTGGGGAAGTCCCGGGCGTCCGTAAGGCAAGTTGGTAAGGCATGGCCATGGTTGTGAAGAGCCCGTCTCTGGCATGGCCGCTCACTGTTGAGAGGAAACATGGTAACTGATCCAATTGCGGATCTCTTGATTCGACTGGGAAATGGCGCCATGAGGCGCCACGACTCGATTAATGTGCCGGCGTCGAAATTGAAACGTGAGATGCTGGCAATACTACAGCGAGAAGGATACATCCTTGGTGTCGAGGATGTGTCGGAGGACGGGCATCCTGCGTTTAAAGTGTCGCTCCGATATGTGAATGATGAGCAACCAATGATCACCGGGACTCGACGTGTCAGTAAGCCAGGTCGACGCGTCTATGTAGGGGCTACTGAGATCCCGAAAGTCAGGAACGGAATCGGCATGGCGATCATCTCCACCTCGAAGGGCCTGATGACGGATGCGGAATCGAGGCAATCAGGCATGGGTGGGGAAGTGCTGTGCTCGGTATGGTAGAGACTGACGACAGGATATTTTTCGAAGCCTCTCTCGTGCCTTCGATGAAAGTAGCGGGGTTTTCATGTCACGGATAGGACGACAGCCAATAGCAGTGCCAAGTGGTGTCGAAGTCAAAATAGCCGGAAAACAGGTCTCCATCAAGGGACCCCTTGGGAAATTAGACTGGCCTGTTCACGAAGGAGTATCCGTTGCTGTGGATAAGGGGCATGTGCAGGTCAATCGATCGGGAGATGATCGCAAACTGCGCGCTCTTCATGGTCTTGTTCGTGCTGAACTCAGCAACATGATCATTGGAGTGACGAAAGGGTATGAAAAGACTCTCGAGATCACCGGCGTCGGCTACAAGGCTCAGCTTCAGGGCAAAGTCCTCAGCTTTAATGTCGGATATATCAACCCGGTCACCTATTCGCTCCCAGCAGGAATCGAAGTTAAAGTGGACAAGCAAACGCTTTTGACTGTGCGGGGCGCAGATAAGCGAATGGTCGGACAGGTTGCCGCCAATATTCGAGGCATTAAGCCGCCTGACGTCTATAAGCAAAAGGGAATCAGGTATACCGGTGAAGTGCTGAGGAAAAAAGAAGGCAAAACAGGGAAATAAGGTCTGGGTATGAATGTTCATGAAAAGAATCGGCACCTGGAGCGTCGCAGACGCCGAGTCCGCAAAAATGTCTTCGGAACAGGTGAGCGTCCGCGCCTCAACGTGTTTCGGAGTCGTACACACATCTATGCACAGATCATCGACGATTTACGTGGACATACGCTGGCGGCGGCTTCCACGCTCGATAAGGAGTTGCGTACAGCGCTCAAATCAACAGGCGGCGTGGAGGCCGCGAAAGCGGTGGGTAAACTCCT
>DAISKX010000145.1:0-7916 GCA_036820725.1 Nitrospiraceae bacterium | reverse complement strand
CCTTAACCGAAACTGCTCGTTCATACGCAGCAAGAAGGTTCTTACCCACGACATTCCATGAATATGTATGTTCAACCAGTTCACGTCCAGCCGCTGCCAAGGCGGCACGCAATACAGCACTATCCAGGAGCCGCTCTGTCTGGCGTATAAATTCATCAGGCGTATCGGCCATGAGCACATCTCGTTCATGCTTGAGGTCTAATCCCGAACAGGCGAAGGAAGTTCCTATTACCGGAACGCCCATTGCCAGACTGTCCAATATCTTCAAGCGCGTGCCTCCGCCCTCCCGAATGGGACAGACACAAATACTAGCTTTCCCGAAATACGGTCTGACATCATCCACAAAACCGGTCACACGGACTCGACTATCCATTGTGCCGATCCGCCGTAACCAGTCCGGCGGCTGCCTTCCCACCACATGAATTTCTGCACGCCGCCGCCGAGCAGTCAACCCGGGCCAGATGGCGTCAAAAAAGAACCTCATGGCTTCTTGGTTGGGATACATATCCAGGCTGCCGCAAAACAGCAGGACCTCGCCCCCTGGGTCTGACCTGACGGAGAAATATTCGGTGTCGACGCCGTTCGCGACCACGGCTGCTTGCATGCTGGTATCATCTCCTGCGAGAGACTTCGCTTCATCATCGGAGCACACGAGATTTATTCCAACTGTCTTGCCCCAGAGGGTTTCGGTCCGGCGCAATTTTCTCGCCTCCAGGGCCCAAAACAACTTCAGGAGAGGGTTGCCTTCACTAGACATCCGGCGTCTCATAAGGGCTGACTGTACGTCATGATGATTCAGCACCATCCCTGACGATTGTTGTAGCAAAGGGATATATTGAGCCAATCCCAGGGTGTCGAAATGAACAACATCAAACGGGATGCGCCCTAGGAGATCTCGCAATTTGGACTTCATGCGAAGGTCCTTCAGCCAATGGACTTCATAAGGCTCTTCCGAGAACAGAGCTCGCAAGGCCTGGATATAGCGGTGTCTGCCCAGGTGATTTTGCATCAGCGGAACCCAGTCTGCACTTGCACAAAAACCCACCAATGCTTCGATGCAATCTTCCGGACCCACATTGGGAGGTCTGGTCTTCGGCTGATCAAACCCCAAAAAATGGACTTCGGCTTTGCCCGCAGCTTGGCGCAATAGATTGTAGTTCCTCTGTAACGCCCCGCCCTTTGGCGGATAGGCTAAATTATGACCAAGCCACAGAACCTTCATCATCCACACTGGTTAAAGCGTATGGTTTGTGTCGAAAGGAAGACTGTCCGATTGCTGGCCAGTAACAGCTGCACCTCAATGCGTATGAGCCACCATACTGCCCAGCCGACTGAGGTGAGAGGGTTGAAGAAAGAAATAATTGACCGCCCAGTGCCCGACTGGACGTTCCTTTAACTTTGCTCCGTCAAAGATAAACGCTTTATACCCATATCCCGTCAAAGCCCTGTACAGTTCGTTGGCCGGCGTCCCCTCGTTTTCAAATCGCCCGGCGACTTCCATCATCAGCGCCGGCTTGTGTGCTTGAAAAAACTTGGAAGCGCCGTGAACTGCCGCTAACTCGTGTCCTTCGACATCGCATTTTATAAAACTAACCTTTCCGGCAACCGCTTGAAACAGAGAATCCAGTGACCGCGATTCCACCGTATAGCGTCTCATGGAATGACCGGATTCGGGTGTACCAGAAACAATCTTGGCCATGTAAAAGTTCTTTCCCCCGTAGTCATGAAGTGGGATCTCCATCACAACGGAACCATCTTTGCTGGAAACTGCTACATTGAATAACTCGACGTTCTTCAAACGGCGCTTCGTGGCCACTGCCGACAGCAATCGGAACGTATCGGGGATCGGTTCAATGCTATAGACCTTCCCATGTTCTCCAACCAACCTTGCCAACACATGAGTATACCACCCGATATTTGCGCCCAGATCTATCACGGAATCACCGGACTTGACCAACTTTTCAATCGGCGCGATATCAGGTTCCCAGAATGAAGCGATGACCTTTGCATAATACAATTTTTTGACCCAAAACAGGATCGGTGATGGAAGACAGTTGACGGCCAACCATTTAATCATACTCATGTATTACCTGATCCTCTCAGTATGTTCCCGGGACCATTGCGCGACACGGTAAAGATTAGCCTTCTATGCAAGCGAAGAATAGAGATCCGCCGTCCGTTGACCCATCACTGTCGCACTGAATTCCTCTTCCACACGTAACCGTCCGGCTCTCCCCAACCTTTCTCCGTAAGATTTGTCGTTCACGACAAGCGACACCGCATTCATGAGTTCTTCAGTATTGCCTGGCTCGACCAAAAGCCCGCTTCTCCCATGAGTGACAACCTCGGGGATACCTCCAACCCGACTCGCGACAACAGGACGGTTCAAGGCTAAAGCTTCTAGAAGAACCATAGGGATTCCTTCATGCAATGACGGTAACACGAAGAGATCCATACAATTGATCAGATCATAAACATCATGTCGTTGACCTGCAAGGATAACTTCTTTTTCTAGTCCGAAGTCTTGCAGCAAGCGAGTAAACCTCTGCATCAGAGGACCATCACCTACAATAAGGCACTTGAGATTGCTCATCGTCACTTTCAGTGAACGGACCACCTGCAATAGCGTTTCATGCCCTTTGACGGCGGTGAGCCGGCCGACAGTTCCAATCACATATGCGTCCTCGCCGATGCCTAAGCTTTCACGTACCGCCATACTGGCAACACACGACTGAACCTTATCAAGATTAATACCATTGAGAATCCGTATGACCTTGTCGAAGCCATGCATCTGACGCAAGACAGACTCGATGTTTGCAGATACCGCGATTAGTGTTTTTACCTTGAATGATGTGACAATCCTGTCGATTAGATCATAGCCCATCATTTTGACATAGGCTTTGCCGCTGAACGGTTCCGTTATACCATGGACAGTGCGAACAACAGCCGGGATACCCGCCACTACTGCAGCGCTGCATCCAAGAACATTGTCCTTATACTTGTGCGTATGTATTACATCAGGCGCATGCTGTCGGAGATACCTCACCAATCGGTATAGGAGTTGAGCTGAATTGCACTGTGTCTCTGACAACACTTCCACAGGAATGCCTGATCGGCGCAGTTCAGAAGCGAGTCTTCCCTCATTCAGCACGATTGCTGAAAGATCTAAGGACGGAAGACCGACCAGGACCTCCATTAACGTCGCCAGTTGCACTTCGGCCCCAGCCCAGAGATCTCCATGAGCTATGTGGCAGATTCTGACTCGCCTCGATACACGGTTTTGCAAGCTCATACAGGTCAGGAAACACAGTAAGAAGAAGATGACTTACACGGTAAGACGATGAGTACACACTGTGCAAACTCCAAAAACAGAGAAAGCAATACCAGCCGTCGTACACCTATGCCTTGTCTAATGATTGTTACGGTCCGCAATTAGCTGCGATGGGATTAGTAACTGGGGACATACAGGTCGAGGTATCTTCACATGTGCCCCTTGGAAGAGACCATTCATTTACTTAAGCATTCCCGATAAAGCCTCTCATAGTTATCTATCATCGTATCCATCCGAAACAGTCGTTGTACTCTTTCTTGCCCTTTGCGCCCCATGCCTCTTGCCCGTGCACTATCGAGTAAAAGAGTCACGATTCCTTCTGCCAAAGCACGATTGTCCTCGCTCGGAACGAGAATCCCTGTCTCACCATCCACTACCAATTCCGGATTTCCCCCGACCCGGGTTGCAACCACAGGCTTTCCGGACGCCATCGCTTCCAAGGTCGCTACAGAAAGACCTTCTGACAGAGATGGCAATACAAAAACATCCATAATGGAGAGAAGCCTCGGTATATCTTGCCGTAGACCAAGAAAATGGACATACCGGCCGATACCCAACTCATTTACCTGATCCTTCAATTGAATTTCTTGGTCCCCCCGGCCAACTATGATGAACTTGGCGCGTGGGCAAGCCTGAATACTTGCAGGTACTGCATCTATTAAATGCCTATGTCCCTTCACTGGATAAAGACTCCCCACGGCACCGACCACTTGGTCCTCGCCATCCAGCCCAATCTCATGACGCAATTGTACTTGTTCATCGGGGTCGACATTTGGAAACGAGTCGATCCCGTTATAGACAACACGAAGTCGTGCCGGCAACACCCCCGTACTCTCCGTCACAAAATTTTTCAGATCGCTAGACACCGTCACCATTCGCGCATATCGGCTAACAAGACGATACGCAACTCGACGAGCACCCTTCTGCCAGTAGTAATTCTTGCCATGAACAGTCGCGACAATAGGGATACCTGCGATGGCTGCCGCCAGTGTGCCATGTACGATGGCATCAAATTCATGCGCATGAATGAGCTTCACATGTTCCTTCTGTATGAATCTCAGAAATCGCCAAAGCCATACCAAGTCAAACGGCCCTTTGTTTGGAATGACTCTGGTAGATAATCCGTAATGCACACACTGCTCTTGTAACCAACCTGGTCTGAAGAGACACACTAGAGAACGGAAGGAATGATTCTGAAACCCGACTGCAAGTTTATTCACCAGCCGCTCGGCACCTCCAGGACCGCTGCTGGTAGAGAAATGTAGTATCGTTGTTTTCATAGACTCGTTATGGTCGCATCCTCTTCCCTCTAACACCCAGAGCAGATTTTCTTGGCAGAACTAATTGCTTCCCAGACCTTGCAGCAGCACTGTTCGAGTCGAGGGCGTGAGAAGACTGATTCATCACATTTCCTAAGGCCACCACAAAACCCGTTAGCACCCAGAAGGTCGGATAATACAAAGTTGAAATAAACACGCTGCTCACAAGATAGCCCACCATAGCCGCCTCTAGTGCATTGCTGACAGCCACGCAAAATGCTGGATCATTTTCCCGTGTTGCATGAAGGCGATTCGATCCGAGAAGCATGTTCTTGGCCATTTGCCTCGCCTTCCTAATGGTCGCGTGGTTGGCTAATAGCATCATGCCGAATATCGTTATCCCAGCGAGTCCTAACTCTGGCAGCAAGGTAAAATACATGGAGTGAGCAGCTCGACCAGACAGAGACCGAGTATTAAATCTTTCCATGCCCTGAGCTTCTTCAAAGTTCCACGGGAAATTACCTTGCCCGACACCAATGATGGGATGTTGCAGAAACATTTCCCATGAAATACCCCACGTATAGAGTCTCTCCGCACCGGTGCCGACGGACATTGTTTGTTCATCTGTTGAAGATTGTACCTCCTGCCAATATTCTTCGGGAGCGAATATCAACATGAACACAATTACGAGCCCTATGAGACCTATGGCTCGTCCCTTGTTTGGAGACTTGAACCAGCAATACATGCCCACTGAGGCCAAACCGATAAAACCACCTCTCGAAATGGTCACCATCGCCGACAACACGAAAACACACAACACACCTACGTAAATCATCTTCTTTGCTGGATTCTTTTCGCTCATCAACAAGAAGTACGCGAACGGCACTGCCACATTTAATTCCATGCACAAATCGTTTTCGTCACCCAGCCAACCTCCGGCGCCATGCCCCTTATTGATCAAGCCTGTGACGGCCAGCACGACGTGGACAGAAACCCAAGCGTTCACGGCACTCTTAAGCTTATCGGTCGTCTCAAAGTACGTCGTCAATCCCAGATAGAAGAGGAAAATAAGCAACATGTCCTTTAAAGTCATTGCAGCCCAGAAATTATTGGTCGCTATCGGCACATGGATTGCCATTATGACGAATAAAGCTATCCAGAGTTTCGTCTGAGCCTTAGCGAATGTCAGTTTCCCGGACAGGACGACGCTCAATCCAATCAGGAAATCTATTACGGAAGGAAAAGGAATAAGTTTCAACCCAGGGATAATGTCTTGAGGACGGCCAAACTCTACAAGAAGTGAAAGTACAACCAGGTAGAAAAGGAGTCCCCGTTTACCATTTACTTTTTTGTCTTCCTGGCCAGGAATCGATGGCATGCTTGAAAACGTTTTCATGGTAGGCTGGTACTTTGAGTTATTAGCGACAGGTGATTCACGGATCAGCTCTCGCCGCGATCACATGCCCATGGCGCTGCCTAACGATGAGGATTCCAATTGCAGAGGATGCAGTCCACAAGCAAGTCGTTCCAGCCAACGGCTCTGCAAGCCCCCAATGGCAAAGCACCTAGCTGACCTTTCTCAGAGCGACAATAATGTTCGTCCTGAACGCTCGGAGCGGTTCTGACATCAGCAAACGAATCCACAGCAACTCGATTACAGCGAAGGGAGGAAACACGGTAAAGATCGCGTCCGTCACAAGGAGGTGCATCTCGACAATTTCAAAACCGTTGAATTGGGCCAATTCGCGTATACGCTTCTCAGTATTCGCAGCATAGTGTGTCTTGAACACGTCGTGCTCCTGTCTCCCTTCCACTAAATGGATCAGCTTTCCTTTGAGAAATTCCGGGGCAAGCCGGGACAGAAGCACTCCATAGCCTTTTGCATTAGGAGTGTGGAACAGAAGCATGCCCTTGGGGCGGAGTATCCTATTGATTTCCAGGAACTGGCGAGCCGGGTCGTCCAAATGTTCGACAACCATGTTGGCTGTGACTAAATCAAAGGACTCATTCTTAAATGGCAGTTTTGTGATATCGCCGCGGAGCTTTTTTCGAATAGTGGAGTGAGCCTTTAGAGAATCCCAGTCAAAATCTATGCCAAAG
This sequence comes from Nitrospiraceae bacterium, assembly GCA_036820725.1. Taxonomy (GTDB): domain Bacteria; phylum Nitrospirota; class Nitrospiria; order Nitrospirales; family Nitrospiraceae; genus DASSBQ01. Next base: position 1,226 of record DAISKX010000145.1, on the reverse strand, counting down.
ATTGCTCTACAATTTTTGATCAGTTGTTGCTCTTCCACCTGGCGCCAACTTGGCAGCACGGAATGGCCGCAACCCATTTCAACCCAATCGACCGATGGGTTGACATACTTTTTGAGAATATCCTCATAGACGTACTGAGAATATCTGAGATTTGGCGCAATGATTCTCCTGATCGTCCAATAAACATTGAATAGCCTTGCGCGGATGCCCATACAATCAACCTCAATAAAATGCGTCAGATCGCTGAGGCGCCCCATTCATCACATGTGTCTTGCATATCTCCTCTACCAAGGAATCGCAGGATTGTCTAATAATATCGAAGCATTCCTTGAAATGGAACATGTATGGCTATCACGGCGAATAATGGCAACCATAGTCTGGTCTGAATATTTGCGAACGTAGGCTTTTTGGAAAAGAAAACAGATACCCCAATAAGCACATCTAGTAGTGTTGGTATCAGAATCATTCGCAGCCCTGGAATCAATTCCTGCGGACGGTCGAACTCAAATAACAAGGCAGTAACGACGAGAATAAACGCGAACCCTTTTCTCTTTGTCTCCCGTCACCCATCTTTGCTTTTGCTTTATGGGGTATCTGTGTAAACACTGTCGCCCTAGAAACCACGTGCAACTCCTTTACTGGGAGGATCTAACCACTCTGACGGGCCCTGTCCTACTCATGATTAAGGCTTTCTTCCACTGCAGGAAAGGGACTTCAACCAACCAGAAGGACACAGATGCAAACATCACGCAGATACCTATGCTGAATGCCAACCGTGCGCTCAATGGAGTCGGCATAACTCGGGCCGCAATGCCTAGCGCGAGTAAATGATATAGGTAAAGAGAATATGAGATCCGTCCAAGGTATATCGTCACGGGATGATCGATCCAGGACCACCAGGCTTCACGGCTCTTGATCAATAATTGCATCATGAGGATTGCCAACAACATTGAGTCGATTGTGAAACCGATTGAGTAGTGGTAACTTTCCGACCCCCCGATTCTCGAGTAGAGCAGCAAGATCAGAGTCACCACAGGAGAGATAGTCCACCGGGAAAGGCCAACGATGACAGCCCTAAACAGCGGCCATTGGCAACACGCTGCCACAAGACAGCCAATGGCCAGGCAATCCAATCGAGTCTCGAAGGCGTTGTATACGTACGACGAAGTAGCTCCCATACCGAGATAGGCAATAGATCGCCAGCCTGCAACTGCGACTATCACCGT
>DAISKX010000144.1:0-7922 GCA_036820725.1 Nitrospiraceae bacterium | reverse complement strand
TGGCCATGGCGATTGAGCAGTTCGGAATACGTCTTCTGAAGAAGCGTGACCCGCTCATGCACTGACCGCGGAATCCAATCCATCGATCGTATTTCATCGAGCATCGCGCCACGAATCCTGAATTCAGCGTAGGTCTTGAATTTGGCTTCCCGCCTGGGATCGTACTTATCCATGGCATCCATAAGGCCGATGGTGCCCACGGAAACGAGATCCTCCGCATCGAGATAGGCTGGAAGACGAAAGGCCAATCGATGTGCCATCGATCGAATGACATGCGCAAATTCCTTGATCAATTGTTCGCGATCACTATGAACACCTGCCGTGGGGGGCTGTGTGTGCGACAGATCGGCTCGGTTCATATCAACCCTTCGGGCTACGTTCCTATACAGTACGAAGCAATTGTTGCCAAAGAAATTGCACCGTTCCCTTGGGCAGATCAGGGAGCGCCACCTTTTCGAGTGAACTCGCGAGCGACATGAATGCCCGGCTCGACGGCGCGTGGGGATAATGATCCAGCACGGCTCGCTGCTGGATCACTGCCAACGGGAGATAGTCGTCGAGCGGGATTGCGCCCAGGTAGGTAAGCGATATCTGCAGGAACCGATTGACTGCTGTTTCCAATTTTGAAAACACACGGACGGCTTCCTTGGGACTCTTTACCATGTTCACCAACACATGAAAATGGCGTTCCCGATATTGTCTGAGCAGGACCTTCATGAGTGCATAGGCGTCGGTCAGCGAAGTCGGTTCCGGAGAGACCACGATGATAATCGACTGGGCGGCCGCAGCGAAGAATGTCACATTCGATGAGATACCCGCGCCGGTATCGATCAACAGGATGTCCATGGTGTGAGAGATCTGATCGAGCTCGGCTTGCAGGTGAAGATGCTGCGTCTCAGTGAGCGCGGTCAGATGCGGAAGTCCTGAACTGGCCGGAAGAATTCTGATCCCGGACGGTCCCGGAAGCATGATGTCGGAGAGGGAGCGAGACCCGTTGAGGACATGCTCGATCGTGTATTTGGGTGTCAGACCAAGAAGGATATCCATGTTGCCGAGACCCAGGTCGGCATCCAGCACCAGCACACGTTTGCCGTTCCGAGCCAGTGCGATCGCGAGGTTTGCGACCACGTTGGTTTTGCCGACCCCACCTTTTCCGCTGGTCACGGTGAGGACCCGTGTGGGACTGCCGTTGGTCCCGGCGGGCGGGGATGACTGCTGTGTTTCGAGTACCGTATCACTCATGTCTGTGCTCCATGGCTGATGGTGGATGGCTTGGTGGGAGGTGGAGGGACACCGAGGTGCGCGGATAGGATGACCCGTGCTCCGAATGGAATTTCAGGAATGCGGTGTCCGAGACTTGCCTCGCACGAACTGTGCCGCCCAGGAGAATATCGCTCAAGCGATCCGGCGATGCAGGCGCCAGATCTTCCGGCACGCGAGGACCGGTCCCCCAGTACGACAACGGGATAGCAGTCTGGTGCCCCGCTTCGAATACGGTTCCATATGCGGATGTCTCGTCTAGTTTGGTGAACAGAAGCCGGAGAGAAGGGACATCCGAGCAGCGGGCAATGCACATGTCGATATCCTGGATTCGGGTCGTAGCGGATAGGACGAGGTGGACCTCCAATGGCTGAGGGAGCGTGCTAAGAGGCATCCAATAATCCACCGGCAGCCTTTGCATGGGATTGAATCCCGGGGTGTCTACGAGAATCAGTTCAGCTTGGTTGAACTGTGCGATACAATCGCGAGCTTCTTCGCCGGTGGACGCGGTCGCAAGATCCACGCCGAGCACATTGGCATAGAGCCTCAATTGTTCGACCGCAGCCGGCCGGTAGTTGTCGATTGTCACGAGCGCAACCGATCGCTTTTCTTCAAGTCGATAGAAGGCCGCCAGTTTGGCAATCGTCGTCGTCTTCCCTACCCCGCTTGGTCCGACAAAGACAGCGATCTTTTGTTCCTCTTCCGTCGCGAGCAGCGGCCCTGCCGGCCGCACCCGATCAGTCAGGAGGCTGCGCAGCAACTGCAACATGAAGTGTGGCACCGTGCGATCGGGATCTCGCAGGTTGTCCTGTAATTCACGCAAGCAGGTGTAGGCCGTGCGGTCCCGCAAGCCCTGTGCGATAAGATTTTCGTACAGACCTTGTAGAGAACTCGAAAGATCGCTGGAAGACTGCCCTTGCTTGACAGAAGACGGCAGAACAGTCGGTGAAGGGTTAGTAGGCGTTTCTTGACGGGGTCTCGGCGGAATTTCCGCCGGTGTCACGGCACGAAACTGATGTTCATCCATCTGATAGCGTAACGCGGATTGCGCAGCCGGATGGAGTGCGGCCCGCAGGGTACCTTGGAACGAACTCTCCCCGGATGGTTGTATCGGCGCGGGCGGGGCTTCACGCGTCGTCGTCACGTCAGCAGCGTGGGGCTGGAGCGGCATTCCTTCATCGATGGCCGCTGTGACTTCCAGCGCGGAACTGCCGAGTATTCCGAAGCCGTTCCCCCACTTCCGCACCCGTCGTGAGGACAGGATGACCGCCTCGGGTCCCAACTCCTGCTTGATGGCCCGTATGGCCTCTTGCATCGACTTGGCATAAAAGGTTCTGACGTTCATGCAAGACTCCTGGTTTCAACCTGGTCCATCTCGAGGCGGATGGTTTCCACGGTTTGGAGACGGACCACGCTGTCGATTTCGTTCAAGCCGAGTACCGGCACCGCGTGCAGGATGCGGTCTGTGAGCTTCCGAAGATGGCGACGTAACGACGGAGAGCAGAGGATGACGGGCTGGTGGCCGCGTCCGGCCATGCGTTCTGCCGCCTGCTTGAGTGCAGTCAGGAGTTTCTGAGAGATGAGCGGATCCAGAACCCATGCGCTGCCCTGCGGTGCCGTATTGACCTGGTCGGCCAGCGTCCGATCCAAGCGGGGGTCCAGGCCGATGATGGGCAGGGTACCGTCCATCCCGGTATATTGACGTGTAATCGTGCGCCCCAGCGCTTGGCGCGCCACCTCGGTCAGAATTTCCGGATCCTTGGTCGTGCCGGCATGATCCGCGATGGCTTCAAGCACCGAGCGCAGGTCCCGAATCGGTACGCTTTCCCGAAGCAGATGAGCCAGGATGCGCACCACGCTTCCGAGCGGCAAGAGATTCGGCACGAGTTCCTCCACGAGTTTGGGATGTGATTTCGCCAGGTCGTCGAGCAGACCTTGGACTTCCTGGCGGCCCAGCAGCTCATGCGCATGTCGCTTGATGATTTCGGAGAGATGCGTCGCAATGGCCGCGCCCGGGTCCACCACCGTGTATCCGGCCATTTGCGCTTGCTCGCGGGATGCGTCGGGAAGCCATAACGCCGGCAGCCCGAATGCCGCCTCCTTCGTTGGAATTCCCTGGATCACGCCTTTCTGCGCCGTGCCCGGATCGATGGCCAGGACATGAGCCGGCATGACTTCCGCCTTGGCAATTTCTACTCCTTTGACCAGGACCGCATATTCGTTCGGTCTCAATTGTAAATTATCTCTGATGTGGATCGGAGGCAACACAAAGCCCATCGTTTCTGCAAACTGCCGCCGCAGACCTTTCACCCTGTCCAGCAATGATCCTCCCTGGGCACCTTCGACGAGACCAATGAGTCCGTACCCGACCTGGACTTCCATCAAATCCAGCGGCGTCACGCGGGTGACGGATTCTTCGGCCTGTGCCGCCGGCGCGACAACCGGTGTTTCCGCCGGGGCCAGTTCCCGTTGATGCAATTGGTACGCGACCCAGGCGACGCTTCCGCCGAGGACGAGAAAGGCCAGATGAGGCAAGCCTGGCACCAATCCAAGCGCCAACAGGATGCCCGCGGCCGTGCCGACGGCTTTTGGTGAAATGAGGACCTGCCGGGTAATTTCAAACCCAAGATTCGCCTCGGATGCCGCGCGGGTGACGACGATACCGGCTGCGGTGGACACGATCAGTGCGGGGACCTGCGCCACAAGACCTTCACCGACCGTCAACAAGGTATAGGTTTGCGCCGCAGCGGCGAGGGACATGCCCTGCTGGAGCACGCCGATGGTCAAGCCTCCCAGGATATTCACCAAGGTAATGACGACGGCCGCGACCGCGTCGCCCCGTACAAATTTGCTGGCGCCGTCCATGGATCCATAAAAATCGGCTTCCTCGGCGATCTCATGGCGACGCCGGCGCGCATCGCTATCATTGATGAGTCCCGCATTGAGATCCGCATCGATGCTCATCTGTTTTCCGGGCATTGCGTCCAATGTGAATCGCGCCGCGACTTCGGCGACCCGTCCGGCGCCTTTGGTGACGACGACGAAATTGATGATTACCAGAATGGTAAAGACCACCAATCCGACCGTGTAGTTTCCCCCAACGACAAAATTGCCGAAGGCATGAATCACCTCTCCGGCCGCGGCCACACCTTCGTTGCCATGCAACAGGATGAGGCGGGTCGATGCGACGTTCAGCGACAGCCGAAGGAGGGTGACCATCAGAAGAATGGAGGGAAAGACAGAGAACTCGAGTGGTTTCCTGACCTGCATGCCGACCAGCAGAATGATGATGGATAGCGTGATATTGAAGCTGAGGAGCAGATCCAGGACGAAGCGGGGCAAGGGAACCAACATGACCATGAGGATGCCGACGACGCCGACGGACATCAGCACATCGGGATGTTTGACAAATGCGGTCGTCGGAACGGATGTGGTGCCGGTGCTCATGTGAGTATTTTATCCGGTCATCCGCGGCGAAAGTTTCCCACGGACACGATAGACAAACGCCAATATTTCTGCGACAGCCCGGTACAGATCCTCGGGAACCGCGCGCCCGACCTCCACCAGTTTGAACAGCGTCCGGGCCACCGGCTTATTCTCAACGATCAACACCCCATGCTGCCGGGCGATCTCCCGGATACGGGCTGCGACAAATCCCGCCCCCTTGGCAACCACCACGGGCGCGGCCATGGTGTCAGGGTTGTACCGAAGGGCCACCGCGAGTTCCGTCGGGTTGGTGACGACGACGTCGGCCGTAGGAACGGCTGCCATCATGCGCTTGCGAGCCATGTCTCGTTGTGCGGTACGCACGCGGGAACGCAAGAGAGGGTCTCCCTCGGATTGACGGTGTTCTTCTTTGATCTCCTCCTTGGTCATGCGCAGGTCGCGTTCCCACTCGAAGCGCTGATATCCATAGTCGATCAGCCCGATCACGGCCGCTGCGCAGGCCATCAATAAAGCGGATTTGAGCGTGACCCAGCCGATGGTGATCAGGAGGCCATGCAGCTCGTATTGCGTGAGTTGGGGAAACAAGGCGAGTTCATGACGAATGGACAGGAAACCGGTTCCCCCGATCGCGGCGATCTTGAGAAACGCCTTGAACACCTCGCTCAAGGAACGGAGCGAGACCAAGCGTTTGAGGCCGGTCATCGGATTCAAGCGGGTCAAGTCGAATGTGAAGGCCTCCCGCTGCCACAAGAACCCCGTCTGCACGATATTCGCGCCGATACCGACCACGGCAATCCCGGCAATAATCGGCGCCAACAACACGAACACATCGGTTCCGATATGACGCAACAATAGGTGGAGATGCTCGATGGTTAAATGGCGACGGGCGGCCTCGTCCATGGAGAGGGTCAGCCATTCCTGCAGAATCATCTTCAATCTTGCCAGGCCGGGCATGGTCGTCCAATACAACAGACCCAGGCTGCCGAAGAATACGGCTGCCGTAGTGGCATCACGGCTCAGTGCCACTTGCCCTTTTCGGCGCGCTTCCGCTTTGCGCTTGGGGGTCGCCTGCTCCGTGCGATTTTGTCCCGACTCAGACATGACCCAACCTGTGAAGCAGTCCGAGGATGCTGTCCGTCAATTTCGCGAACTCACCTTCAAACAGATGCAAGGAATACGGCAATGCCAAGCCCATGACGAAGAGGCCGGCGCCGATGGTAATGGGAAAGCTGAGCACGAACACGTTCATCTGGGCGACGGCACGTCCCAACATCGCCATGCTGACGTTCACAATGAGAATGGTGCAAAAGACCGGCGCGGCCAACTTCAAGGCGACCACGAGCATGTCCTGGGATAGCCGGACAACGTCCAATGCGAGATCGTCGGACAAGGACGCTCCGAAAGGAGGCACGAGTTCGTAACTCATGCCGATGGCGCGCACGACAAACAGATGGGCGTTGAGCGCCAGAAACACGAGTGACGCAATGATGATATGAAATTGTCCGATCAACGGGGTCTGATGGCGAGTGGACGGATCCAATAATTGCACCACGCTGAATCCCATCTGGCTTCCGACGAGTTCTCCGGCGACCTCGAAGGCGGCGAACAACAGTCGCACGGCAAGACCGATGACTAATCCGATCAGGAATTCACTCGCGATGCCGGCCACCACCTGTTCGGGATTGTCGGGGAGCTTGGGAAACGACACGACCGGCGCCAGCACAAGCCCGAGCATCGTCACCAATCCGGTCTTGACAGACAGAGGAATGGACCGGCTGTTCAGAATCGGAAAGGCACTGATAATGCCGGCGATCCGGACCAGCAGCACCGTATAGATCTGAAAGTGAGGCAAGGCCAGTTGCAGCGTGTGTCCGACGTTCATCGTTGCATCACCAGCGTCAATGGATATACAGCGGAATGTTCGTAATCAGCTTTGTCATGAAGGAGACGAGCGTCCCCATCATCCAGGGAAGAAATATCAATGTCGCCGCAAAGACGGCGATCACTTTCGGCACGAAAGAGAGCGTCGCTTCGTTGATTTGAGTCATGGCCTGGAACACGCTGACCAGCAACCCGACCACGAGACTGAGTCCCAACATCGGGGCCGATACGAGCAACGTGGTTTCCAGTGCTTGGCGGCCGATTTCCGTCACGAGTTCAGGAGTCATGAGTCGGCATCCCTATTGAAAGCTTTTGACCATCGAGCCGACGACGAGATACCACCCGTCGGCCAGCACGAACAAGATCAGCTTGAACGGAAGTGAGATCACGACAGGCGGCAGCAGCATCATGCCCATCGACATCAGGACACTGGCGACGACCATGTCTACAATGAGAAACGGGATATAGATGAGAAATCCGATCTGAAACGAAATCCGGAGCTCGCTCAGAATAAACGCAGGAACCACGATATGTGTCGGCACCTGATCGATGTGGGATGGTTTCGGCAATTTGGCCAGTTCCACAAACAACTCCAGATCCTTGTCCCGCATCTGTTTCAACATGAATGCACGGATCGGCTGAATTCCCTTGGTCCACGCTTCCTCATAGCCGATGCGTTCGGCAATCAGCGGCTGGACGGCATCCTGATAGACGGCGTTGCCGACCGGAGCCATGACGAACATCGTCAGAAACAATGCCAAGCTGATCAGCACTTGATTCGGCGGGACCTGTTGGGTGCCGAGCGCCTGCCGGAGAAAGGACAATACGATGACCATGCGAGTGAACGAGGTCACCATGATAAAGACGGCCGGAGCCAGCGACAGGACGGTCAAAAGAGCGAGGATCTGCAACACGACGGCAGTCTGTTTCGTGCCCCCCTGCCCCAAGTCGATGGTCAATGAAGGGCCCTGTGCATCGGCGACCGTCCGGTCGATGAGCAGAAGAGAGAGAAGCAACAAGGTCATCATGCCGCCGAACCGCAGGGAATGAAGCGGAAAAGGAGTGCGTATCCAACGAGACGTGTGAGACTTCGAAATGGTCGGCATGCGGCTACAGGTCTCCACTGACGGCTTTGGCCACAGTCTGCGGTACGTACAATCCTGTTCCCGATTGCGACAAGGCCTGTTTGATGTGTTCGGGATCTGTCAGACGTCCGAGAGGAATGACATCGGTGGCGGTGGTTCCGATGATGAGGACTTCTCCCGCGACCGCAAGCACGAGTACGCTTTTGCGAGGTCCGATGTAACTACTGCCCAATACGCGTATGAGGGGCG